>DATHPF010000426.1:0-11322 GCA_035484155.1 Streptosporangiaceae bacterium | reverse complement strand
ATCGATGGCGGGCAGGGGAATCAGGTCATCGGCCCGCGCCGCGAAGACGTCCTGGTGCGGATGGAACGCGAAAACCAGCCCGCCGGACCCCGCCACTTCGCCGACGCACGCATACCCATAGGCGAAGGGATAGGAGAAGGTGCCGCCAAGCGCGTCGATCGTGTCGTCCAGCGCCAAGTCGGCAGGGACCTCGCCGCGGTACACCAGCCGTTCGGTGCCGCCACTGATGCCAGAGCACAAGGTGCGGACAAGGACCTCACCGGCCGCGGGCCGCGGCGTAGGCACCTCCCTGATCTCCACGCAGCGCGGCGCGGTATGAAACAGCGCGCGGGCGGCCGAGGTGACGGTCGTGACGGTGGATTCGGTCATGCGCGGCTTAGCCTCCTGTGGTCGATCGTTAGTAGGGCCAGCTGGTCCCTTCGGCCGTGGAGCATCAGCTCCTCATCCCGCTATGCCCTACGCCGAGCCCACGGCAGTCGCAGGAAGGACCGTCTTAACGAGGAACTCGTGGAACCGGGCCCGCTCCTCCCACTGCGGGAAGTGCGCCGAGTTCTCGAACCACACCAACTCCTTCGTCGGCGCGATGAGGCTCGTGAAGTACCGTTCGGCCACCTCGGCCGGCGCCATGCGATCATGGCGCCCCTCGGCGAAGAAGACCGGAACATTGACCCGCGCAACCGTCTTGCTCAGGTTCACAGCCAGCAGGTCCGCATAGAGGAGGCCGAAAGAGAGTTCGGCCGCTCGGTTGAATCTGAGCCTCTCCGGCCATGAGTACTCGGTGGATGCGAGCATCCAGCCGACGCGGTCGAATTTCTCAGAGCTGTGCCACACCGCGCCGAACTCGCCGAGCCAGCGTGCGCATCGTCTCCATTTCTCGATGCCGTCGGCGCCGGCGTAGGGCGGGCTCCCGATCGAGTTGAGCTCAGTGAATGCTTTGGTGTTCGCGCGCCTCCGTGATTCGTCGAGGACGAAGCGATAGGCCGCCTGCTGCCCGTCGGCGAAGTTCGCAATCAGCCCGGTGCTGACGAACGCGCTGAAGAGGTCTGGCCGCTGCTCGACCGCCATGAGTCCAAGCACGCTGCCCCAGGAGTGACCGAGGACGATCAGCTGCCGTCTGCCGAAGCGCTGCGTCAGGTACTCGGTCAGCTCGATGCTGTCGGCGACGAGCTGACCGATGTTCATCGCCGTAGCTGGCTGGCTGGCCGCTGCGGACTTGCCCGAACCGCGCTGGTCCCATTCGGCGACCACGAAGTCATTCTCGAGGAGCCCGTTAAGCCTGACAGTCGCCATCTCGGCCTGACCCGGGCCGCCGTGCAGCTTCAGCAGGATCGGGCTCTCGGCACTCCGGCCTCGCACCAACAGCCACTGCCGTACGCCCCCGAGCGTCAACGGTTCGAGTGTCGCAACGCTCCCCTCAACGGTTCGCCCGTCCGAATCGCGAATCGGCCTTGTGCGGGTAGACGGTCCGAGCTGCGGAAGAAAGGACACGACGGCAATCGTATCGGGCAGCGCACGCGGCGCAGCGGCGCGGTCAGAACGGGGTTGTGGAGGTTCATACGGTTGTGTATCGTTCTAGTAGAACGTTACACAGGAGGCGGGCAGCATGATGACGACACCGGAGAAGGGCCCGACCCTGAAGACGGTGGCACGCGCTGTCGGCGTCTCGATCGCCACCGTGTCCAACGCCTACAACAAGCCGGATCACCTGTCCGCTGAGTTGCGTGAGCGGATCCTTGCCGTCGCGCGCGAGCTGGGGTATGCGGGGCCTGATCCGGCTGCCAGGTCGCTGCGCGGGGAGCGAATCGGCTCGATTGGCGTCCTGAGCACCGTCCAGTTGTCTTATTCGTTCACCGACCCGTATTGCACGCAGTACCTCGCAGGGGTAGCCGACATAGCGGAGCAATACCAGACCAGCCTGCTGTTGATGCCACTCGCGCCGCGAGCCGTTTCCTCCGACGAGGAGGTGCGTCAGTCCGTGGCGGCGGTGCGCAACGCGGTAATCGACGGGGTGGTGATCGACGGAATCGACGACGGGCACCCGGCGCTGCGAGTGGTGGACGAGCGGCGGCTGCCGCGGGTCCGCTCCACCGATGACCCGGCTGGACGGTGCGTGCTGATCGATGATCGTGCGGCCGGCGAAGCGCTGGGCCGACACCTGGCCGACCTTGGGCACCGCAACGTCGCGGTGGTCGCGGCGTCGGTGCATGCCCCTGGGCAGGTCTGCATTACTGCTGACGACAGCGTGCTCTATCCGTACGCGAGGCTGCGGCTGGCAGGCCTCCGAGACGGCCTAGGTGTCACCGGGCAGGTGACGGTCGTGGCCGCCGGCCCGAACCGGCTCGAGGACGGCCAGGCCGCGGCGGCAGAGATTTTGCAGTGGCGTCCGCGCCCGACCGCGATCGCGGGAACCAGCGACGTGCTCGCCCTGGGCGTGCTCGCCGCGCTGCGCGACCACGGAGCTCATCCCGGTGCGGAGGTGTCGGTCACTGGTTTCGACGACATAGCCGCCGCCGGCGCGGCCGGCCTGACCACCGTGCGGCAGCCGATCCGGGGCAAGGGCAGGCTGATGGCCCGGATGCTGCTCGATCCCTCGATGACGGAGCGGCGGATCGTGCTGCCGGTCCAGCTCGTGACCCGGGCCAGTACCGGACCTGCCCAGGCCGCCACGTCAGCGGCTTTCAGGTCAGACGAGTAGTTAAGTCAGACAGCGCACTGGAGGAGCAGTCATGGCAGACGACCGGATTCAGCTTGCAGTGATCGTCGGCAGCGTGCGCGCCGGGCGCATCGCGCCAATAGTGGCGAGCTGGCTGATGACGCAGCTGGCTCAGCAAGAGCAGATCGGCATCGACATAATCGACCTCGCCGACCTATGCCTGCCGGACAGCCTGGACGGCAGCGGAGATGCGCCCGTCTTCACCAAGGCGATTGATGCCGCGGACGGGTTCATCGTCGTCACGCCCGAGTACAACCACGGATACCCTGGCGCGCTCAAGACAGCCATCGATACCGTGCGGGACGAATGGCGGGCCAAACCGGTCGGCTTCGTTTCCTACGGTGGCACTGCCGGAGGACTGCGCGCGGTGGAGCAGCTTCGCCTGGTCTTCGCGGAGCTGCACGCTGTGGCCGTCCGGCAGGTGGTCAGCTTGCACTGGGTACACGACCTGTTTGACGGCAACGGGGAGCTTCGCGACCCCGGCGCACCTGCGGCCGCACGGACCATGGTGGCTCAGCTGTGCTGGTGGGCGCGTGCGCTGCGCGACGCCCGGGCTGAAAGCCCGTACGATGTCTGACGCCGGACTGCCCGTTGACGACGGCGAATGGACTATCGGCCTGCTGGACCTGCCGGCTTACCTGCGGCGGGTCGGCTATACCGGGGAACTCGAGCCGACCGCGCAGACGCTAGCGCGGCTGCACCGCGCGCATGTTGCGGCCATCCCGTTCGAGAACGCCGACGTGATGCTCGGCCGCGGTGTCGCCGTTGACCTGCCCAGCATCCAGGACAAGCTGGTGAAACGCCATCGCGGCGGCTACTGCTTCGAGCACGGGTCGCTGCTGGCTGCAGTGCTTGAACGGCTCGGCTACCAGGTCGACCGGCTGCTCGCGCGGGTCGGAGGCGAGCACGACGCACGAACCCACCTGGTCCTGAGGGTGCACACAGGGCAGGACTGCTGGCTGGCCGACACCGGCTTCGGAACCGGGCTCATAGAACCGCTGAGCTTCCGTGACGGTGCCCCCGCAAGCCAGTACGGCTGGACCTATCGGCTGGCCGCCGACGGCCAGCACAGCTGGCGGCTCCAAGAACGGCAGAACGGCCAGTGGAGCACGCTCTACCGGTTCGACGACCAGCCGCAGTACGCCGCAGACATCGTGATGGCCAACCACTTCACCTCCACCTATCCGGGCTCGCACTTCGTGCGGCAACTCGTGGTCATCCGCAAGGATGCCTCCGGCCTGCGTCGGCTGACCGGACGCCGCATGAGCATCGCCCGCCCAGGTCAACCCGGCGATGAGCGCCAGCTCAGCGACACCGAGTTCGCCGGCGCCCTGACGGAGGTCTTCGGACTGCAGCTCAGCGCGGCGGACGCCGACCTCCTCACTGCCATCACGCGCGAGCGCGACGCCAGTGACAGCTCACGGACGCCGACGGGACAGGTAACCGCTGGCCCAGAGCGCTGAACCCGATCGGTCTGGCAGTCTGGGGTGTGGCCACCACACGGCCAGCGGTCCGCTTCATCAGCCGGGCTAGACGGGAGCGATCACTATGAGGAAAGGAACGCTCGCCGCTGCCATAGGAGTCCTGGCGCTGGTCTGCTCGGCCTGTTCTGGGTCGGCCCACAGCTCTGCGGTTCGGCATCCGGGCACAACCAGCCTCGGGCCCGGCGGAACGACTTCCGGCTCTGTGTCCTCGTCGCCGGTCATCGCGCCAACCATCCCGAAGCCTGAGGCCGCGGGCTCCGGCGCCAGCTGGACCGCCTACCACGGGAACGCTGAGGCGACCGGGGTCCAGGCCGCGGAGATCAAGCTGCTCCCATCGCGGCGGGCCTGGACCTCGCCGATCCTCGATGGGCAGCTGTATGGCGAGCCGCTCGTAGCTGACGGCCGCATCGTTGCGGCGACCGAGAACGACACTGTCTACGTGATGGCTGCCCGCAGCGGGCACATTCTGTGGTCACGCCATCTGGCGAGCCCCGTGCCAACCCGTGACCTGCCGTGCGGCGACATCTCGCCCGTGGTCGGCATTACCGGCACCCCGGTGATCGACCTGGCACGCCACGAGATCTTCGTCGACGCGGACACCTTGATAAAAGGCCCGTCTTCCTCTGGCGGCGTGGAGGCGTCGCACCGCCTATTCGGGCTCGACCTGTTCACCGGCAAGGTCGAGCTGAGCCAGCCGGCGATGCCCAGCGCCGGCGAGGACCAGCTCGCGCAGCTGCAGCGGCCAGGGCTGGTGCTCGACCACGGTCTCGTGATCATCGCCTACGGCCAGAACTTCGGCGACTGCGCCGGTCCCAACGGTCCTGCCCATGGCTACGTCGTCTCGATCCCGGAGACGGGAGGACCGCTTGACTATTTCCAGGTCGGCAGCGGCAGAGATCGGGGCGCTGTGTGGATGGGCGGCAGTTCTCCGGTCGTCGACCCGCAAGGGAACGTCTACGTGGCTAGCGCCGACGGCTACGACCTCGGCGCCGGCCAGCCGTACGACGACAGCGACGCGGTGCTCGAGCTGTCGCCGGCCATGCACCTCGAGTCGATCTTTTATCTCAAGGACTGGCAGCAGCTGAGCGGCGACGACCTCGACCTCGGAACCGGGGACCCCGTGCTCGTGGACGGCTTCGTATTCCAGGTCGGCAAGACCGACACCGCCTACCTGCTCCGTCAGGGGCATCTCGGCGGCAAGGATGGCGAGGTCGCGTCGCTTCCGGTGTGCCACGGTGACCCAGACGGCGGACACGCGGTGATGGCCTCGGTCGTCTACATACCTTGCCCGAACGGCATAACAGCGGTCAGGGTTTCGACCAAGGCCCCGTACCTGAAACAACTGTGGACTGACAACGACGGCGCTGCTGGCGCGCCGATCATCGCTGATGGGCTGGTCTGGACGATCGGAGCCGACAATGCGGTGCACGCCCTCGACCCGGCCAACGGCAAGCAGGTCGTCTCGATTCCCTTCGGCACGTCGGCGAACCACTTCCCGCCGCCGTCGGCCGCCGATGGCCTGCTGCTGCTTCCAGGCACTAGCCAGGTCTTCGCCTTCATGGGTCCGGCAGGGCTGCCGCTAGGTCCCCTCGCTAACTAAGACATGTGGCCCGCATGGACAGCGGTGACGGGCCTGCCGATGATCTTTTCGTGTGATGCCCTGCTCGATCTCCCCCATCGTCAGCACCGATACGTGCAGCAGCTCGGGCGGCGTCGCGGCAATCCAGTTCGTCACGCGGGGGCAGGCTGACGCTTGCGCGTCTCCGCGAGAATGTTGGTATCGAGCAGGTAGGTCACAAGCCGACCTCCAGGTCGATGGGGCGTGCCACCTCGGCCTTGCGCTCGCCCTCGACCTCTGCAAGTACCCGTGCGGCATCTTCGGAAAGCGCCGGCTCACCGAGCAGCAGAGCCGTCAGGTCCACCGTCGGCCGGGTCAGCCTGCGGTACTCGGCAACGTCCACCACGACGGCGACCTCTTCGCCGCGACAGATGATGATCTGCGGCCCGTCATGCGCAGCAGCGCGAATCATCTCGCTGAAACGCTGCTTGGCGTCCTTGATCTGCCAGTAGTTGTGGGTCGGCGAGTTCATGGGATCCTCCAAAGCCAAACTGTCTAGCCATGTCTAGACAGATTTGGCATGCTACCCCGCTGTGCGACCGAGAGCGCGCGTCGAGGCGCGCCCTGCACCAGCGCATTGCCCTGCGACTATTAGCGCACGTTAAGCCCGGTGACGGCTCTGCCGATGATCATGCGCTGGATCTCCGATGTGCCTTCGAAAATGGTGAAGATCTTCGCGTCCCGGTGCCACCGCTCGACCGGGAACTCGCGTGTGTAGCCATTGCCGCCAAGGATCTGGATGGCCTGCTCGGTCACCTTGACTGCTGTCTCGCCCGCCACCAGTTTGGAGATCGATCCCTCGGCGTGCTCGAACGGGATGGCGTTGCGCGCCATCCAGGCGGCGCGCCACGTGAGCAGCCGCGCCGCGTCCACCGACGCCTGCATGTCGGCGAGCATGAACGCCACGCCCTGGTTCTGGCCGATCGGCTGGCCGAACTGCACGCGCTGCGTCGAGTACTCGGCCGCATACTCCAGCGCGGCCCTGGCCACACCGACGGCCATCGCCGCCACGGTCGGGCGCGACTGCTCGAAGGTCTTCATCGCCGCCTGCTCGCCGCTGCTGCGGCCCTCGGCGATCCTGGCGAGCCGGGCGTCGAGGCGCTCCTTCCCGCCGACCAGGCACCGGCCGGGCACTCGCACGTTGTCGAGGATCACTTCGGCCGTGTGCGACGCGCGGATGCCGTGCTTGCGGAACTTCTGGCCCTGCGACAGGCCGGCCGTGCCGGGCGGCACGACGAACGTGGCCTGCCCGCGACTGCCGAGCGCGGGTGCGACGGAGGCCACGACGACGTGCACGTCGGCGATTCCGCCGTTCGTCGCCCACGTCTTCGTTCCGTTGATCACCCACTCGTCGGTAGCGGCGTCGTAGGTAGCCCGGGTGCGGATGGCGCCGACGTCGCTGCCGGCGTCGGGCTCAGAGGAGCAGAACGCGCCCAGCTTGACGTCGCCGGGACTGCCGAACATCTGCGGCAGCCACTCGCCGATCTGCTCATTGGTGCCGCCGCTCGCCACCGCGATTGCGGCCAGCCCGGACCCGACGAGCGACAGGCCGATCCCGGCGTCACCCCAGAACAGTTCCTCGAAGGCGACGACCGTGCCGAGACCGCTTGGGTCGAACCACTGCGTGCTGAAGAAGTCGAGCGAGTACAGCCCGATCTTCGCCGCCTCCTCGATGATGGGCCACGGCGTCTCCTCACGCTCGTCCCACTCGGCCGCGGCCGGCCGGATCACGTCCCTGGCGAAGGCGTGCACCCAGTCCCTGGTCTGCCGGACGTCATCAGACAGCGTGAGGGAGAACCCGCCCGTGCTCTCACTAGGACTGCCCATCTCGCTCCTCGCGGCCTAAGTTACCCATTGGTAATCAAACTCTATGCCGCCGGGCCGCACCGCGCTACTAAGGGCAATTCAAGGACCGGAACGGGCTAGCTTTCGCCCAGCGAGCCCGATCGGACGCCGAGCATCTGCTGATGTCGGTACGTGAGTCCGAGCTCGGCATACATGGCGATCCCGGCCTCGTCCGAGTCCCGGACCATCATCGCGACCCGGCCGTGGACAGCCATCAGCGAGCTCAGGACGAACCCGCTGACGGCCCTGCCCTGGCCGGTGCGCCTGGCTTCCGGGACAACTGCCAGGCCGGCCATGAAGCCGAGGCCGGGCGCGCTCCAGGCGTCGGCCGCGATGCTGGTCAGCGACCCGTCATCAGCCGCAATGCCGGCCCACCTGCTGACGCCGGGCAGGCCGGGGCGCGCGAAGGACTTTGGATAGGCCACGCTGAGCACGTGATCGGCAGCGCGCCACTCCTGCCGCGACAGCCATCGGGCCTTGTACACCGGCTGGCACAGGGGGCGCCGGATGCAATCCATCCAGCCGAAGTAGCCGCGCGGCTTCAGCGAGCTGATGCTCGTGAGCAGGGTGATCATCAGCGCCGGATCCCCGATGACGGCGTAGGAAGGACCGACCACGTCGAGAGCTACGCGCACTAGGCGGACCGCGGCCCAGGCCGGGCCGCGCACGATCAGCCGATCTCGCCCGCACAGGGCCGGGCAGGCGACCGCGACAGCTCCGTGGCTCGCCCAGGCAGAACCGCCGGCTAACAGGCCCTGCGCCGCCCACATGCACTGCGGATCGGCCCCGGAAGCTTCAGCCACCTCGGCCCGAGAGCGAAGCTGTTGCATGTCCCGCACCGTCACGGGCCTTAGATTAGCGGCACAAGTCCGGCCTGTCTGGGATTGTCAGCGTTAGGCGGACGCGATCCGGCCGAGGGCGTTGACCAGCATGTCCTGCTCGGCGCGCGATAGCTGATCAAGCAGCGCAGTCCGGATCACCTCCGCGTGCACCGGGATAGCGGCATGCAGCGACTGCCGGCCTGCCTCCGTCAGCAGGATCACGACGCCGCGGCCATCGCCGGGCGCACCGGCCCGGACCAGCAGGCCGCGCCCGGCAAGCCGACCAACCGCGCGGCTCAGCGCCGGCTGGGTGAGCGGGACAGCAGACAGCAGCTCGCCCAGGCGCAGTCCGGCAGGGCCGGCCTGGTCAAGGCGCAGCAGGAGCTCGAACTCGTTGATCGCCAGGCCGCATTGTCGCGCGAGGGCGGCTGCCAGCAGCCGGGCTACCCGAGCGTGCGCGGCCGTCAGCGCGACCCACGCCCGTGCGCACGCATACTCGTCGGCGCTCGCCTGCTTCGCTACCATCCCCAGCCTGCCCAGGTACGCAGCGTGGCGGCGATGTGCTCTTCCTCGTAGTCCAGGTGCGCGAGGAGCACATCGCTCAGTCCGCTCAGCGCGTCGATCAGCTGCGTTCGTCTCGCCGGGTCTTCCTGGCCGGCCAGCGCGGCCGCGGCGGTCGTCACCTCGTCGAGCAGATCGGACACCTGCGCGTGGTCGGCCTCGAGCTTGTCGACGACAGGCCCGAGCGCCGGGTTGGTGGCGCGCAGCCGCGGGAATAGCAGCGCGGACTCGGCATGGTGGTGCGCATGCACGAACCGGCAGTACTGCAGGCAGTTGATCTTCAGGCGCCACAGCGGGCCGGCAACTTCCAGCGACTGGATGGCCGCTGCTACGTCGTCGCCGGGCAAGCCGGTCCGAATGTCAGCGGCGAGGGCGCGAACAGTCTCCAGGTCGCGGCGGATAAGCCGGTGCACCCACTTGAGCTCTTGGACAAGCGCCTCACCTTGCGAGCTAGATGTATGCGCATGCATATAGGTGAGTGTACCGCGGCCTCGCTCCCGCCGAGTTGTAGCGTGTGGCCACCGGCAGTACCGGAGCCCAGGCAGTACCAGAGCAGATCCGGGCCCGCGCGAGAGGAAGCCGATACAAGTGGACCTTGCCAGCTATCAGCACCTGAAGCTCGAGCGGCACCCGAACGGCGTGCTGCTCATCACCTTGAACCGGCCGGACGTGCTGAACGCCGCGCACGAGGAAATGCACGCCGAGCTGGCACGTGTCTGGGCCGACGTCGGCCAGGACCCGGACACCAAAGTGGCCGTCGTGACGGGCGCGGGGCGCGCGTTCTCAGCCGGCGGAGACCTCGGCATGGTGGCGCGCCAGATCGGCAACTACGACCTGGTCACCAGCATGCTGAAGGAGATGAGTGACCTGGTCTACAACATGGCCAACTGCGAGAAGCCGATCGTCTCGGCCATCAACGGGGTCGCCGTCGGCGCCGGGCTCGTCGTAGCCTTGCTGGCCGATATCAGCATCTGCGCCAGCGACGCACGCCTTGGTGACGGGCACCTCCGGCTGGGCGTCGCCGCCGGCGATCACGCGGCCATCATCTGGCCGCTGCTATGCGGGCTGGCCAAGGCGAAGTACTACCTGCTCACCGGGGAGATGGTGACCGGCGAGGAGGCCGAGCGGATCGGCCTGGTGTCCAAGGCGCTGCCGCGCGAGGAAGTGCTCGCCGAGGCAATGAACGTTGCCGACAAGCTCGCGACCGGTCCGCAGCTAGCGATCCGGCTGACCAAGCGTGCGCTCAACGGCTGGATCCGCAACGCCGGACCGATCTTCGATCAGTCAGCTGCCTACGAAATGCTCACCTTCCTTGGTGAGGACATCAAGGAAGGCCTCGCGTCGCTACGCGAGAAGCGCGCGCCCCAGTTTGGGTGAGAGGGCTAGTCGGCGGCGTGGCGGTCGAGGAACTCGAACACGTCGGCGTCGTCGACGCCGGGGAAGCTGCCTGATGGCAGCGCCAGCAGGATGTGGGAGTGGGCGCGGGCCGACGGCCACGCCATGCCTTCCCACCGCGCGGCCAGCGCAGTCGGCGGACGCTGGCAGCACTCGCCGTCGGGGCAGCGCGACGTCGTGCGCAGCGTGGTGTCACGGCCGCGGAACCAGCGACTGTCGTCGTACCGGGCGCCGAGAGTGATGGCGAAGCCGCGTTCCCGGCCCGAATCGACGAAAGCCGTACACCAGTACGTGCCCGATGGCGTGTCGGAGTACTGGAAGTACGGGCTGAACCTGTCCGGGGCGTGGAACACCTGCCGTCCCGACCACTGCCGGCACATCCGCTGCCCCTCGATGGCGCCGGCCGGGTCAGCAGGGAAGACGACGCCATCGTTCTCGTACGCCTTGTAGATGATGCCGCTCTCGTCGTTCTTGACGAAGTGGCACGGGATATCCAGGTGGTGAGTGGCGAGGTTGGTGAACCGGTGCGCCGCCATCTCGTAGGACACGGAGAAAACGTCCCGCAGGTCCTCAACCGACAGGTCCCGCGCATCCTTCGCCTCGTGCAGGAACTTGGCCGCGGCATGCTCGGGCACCAGCACGGCCGCGGCGAAGTAGTTCGCCTCGACTCGCTGGCGCAGGAACTCACCGAAGTCAGCGGGTACCGAATGACCGAGCACGAAGTGGCCGAGGGTCTGGAGCAGTACGGCGCGCGGGGTGTGCATGCCCAGCGTCTCCTGCCGCAGGTAGATACGGCGGTTGCGGAGGTCGGTGACCGACCGGGCCGACCGCGGCAGGTCCTGCACATAGCGGACGGCGAAGCCGTGGTGGCTGACCACCGACAGC
>DATHPF010000425.1:0-2103 GCA_035484155.1 Streptosporangiaceae bacterium | reverse complement strand
GAAATCCAGCAGCGATGGCCCGCCGCCGCGGCTGCCTGGCGACGCGACCCCGAACAGGCTCCCTCGGGCGGGGAGAGTTTCGCCGAGACCGCACAGCGGGTAAACCGGGCCTGTGACCGGCTGCTGCGGGACCACGGCGGCCAGACCGTCCTAGTGGTAAGTCACATAACCCCGATAAAGATCCTGCTGTGCCGGGCTCTCGGCGCCCCGCTTGGCACCCTTTACCGGCTGTATCTCGGCTCCGCCTGCATCAACGAGATTCAGTGGCACGGTGACGGATTTGCCGCTGTCCATTGCGTCAACGACACCAGCCATCTCCCCTGACTCACCAGGCCCGTCTCGTCCCGCCGCGAACGCAGGTCCGCGCAATGCCGGAGCCCCGGAGCCCGCTCACCGCGGGGGTCTGGATGCTGCGGGTCCAAGGGCCGACGCCGCTTGGGACGAGGCCGTGCTGAAGGCGCCGAGAAACTGGTTGCGGAACTCGTCCATTGGCTCGAGCGGGGCGTGGGGACCAGGCAGCAGCCCATCCTGCCAGTGCCAGGGGGCAATCTGCCTGAACACAGATGGGTCGCGGGCGACGATCGAGATGACCACCGCGTGGCTGGCCCCGGGGCTAGTGATAGGGGCACCGGGCTGCTCGTCGCCGAGCAGGATGAGCACGAGGTTGGGATCGTTGACCTCGGTGACCCATGACGTGAGTACCTGCATCGAGTAGTCGATCGACTTGGCGAAGGCCTCGCGCTCCTTCGTGGCGTTCCCCAAGACGGCGGTCGCCCTCTCGGTGTGCGCGATCATCGGGTCGTATATCGAGCCGTTGCCGACCTTGCTCCAGGGAACCATGGTCGGCAACGGGACAAACGGCGTGTGCGAGGAGAGCAGGTCGATCTCGGCCATAACCGGCTTGTGACCGGGAGCGAGCTCACTGCGCTGGAACTCGGCCAGGGTGTACTGGTCGGGCATCGAGGGGTAGCTGAAGGTCGCGCCGTGGTAGCCCTCGTTGAACCGGTTGAAAACCTTGTCGTAGTGGTAGAACGCCGTGCCGGCCGGAAAGGGGCCATCGTCGGCGGGCTCGTCGCCGACAGTGCGCCAGCCGGCCTTGTCGAAGGCGTCGCTGAGGGTGAACCGCTTGCTGGCGATGAGCTGGGCATACCGCTCTTGGCTGTCAACCCACAGCCCCGACTGCAGGGTGGAGTGCGAGAGCTGGCTGATCCCGCCGAAGCCGGGGGAGGTGGTCCACGCGCTCTGCGTGGACCAGCCGGCGCGGGCCAGCGAGGCGGTGCGCTGGCGCAGGAAGGCGTCGACGCCCCGGGAGAAGCTGGTGCCCTGGACGGCGACCTGCCCGTAGCTTTCGACGAAGGCGATGATGACGTCCTTGCCGCGCAACCTGGTGAGCAGGTCCGAAGCGGGAACCTTGGCCTCGGGATCGGGGCTGCTGATGAGCTGCGCGAAATGACGCTCGTCGCTGATCGCGGCCTGGGCGGCGCGCACCTGCGCGACGGCCAGCCCGGCAGCGCTGGTCGAGGCGACCGGGAATCCCGGGATGAGCTGCAGCGACAGGCCCGCGCACAGCGCGCAGACCGCCGCGACGGCAGCGAGGCCGCGAGTTGTGGCGCGGCGATGCCGGGCGGCCACGGTCGTGATGTGGATCGTTGATGCCACGATGGCGCCGAGAAGCAGGACGAGGCCGAGCAAGACCACAACGAGCAGAATGGATGTCAGCGTGGGGCCGATCGAGTTGCGTACCACGCCTATAGCCGGCCCGATCTCGCCCCAGTCGTACACCGGGTTGAACGCCCGATCTTCCTCCTCGAAGAACGCTATGTCGAGGATGTTGAGGAGAGGGAGCAGGCCGAACAGGACTCCAGCGATGGCGGCCACGATGCGTCGCGGCCAGACCGGCAGCACCAGCGCGACAGCAACCAGTATCAGCAGCTCCACGGGGATGCGGATAAAGGCGGCGGGGCTGAACTGCCAGGCACGGTCTGGTACGAGAAGGTCAGCCCACACGAGAACGACCGCAAGGACTGTGACGGCCAGCCGCAGCGCCCGGCGGGTGCGCGGGCCGGCGCCGGTGCGGTACAGCCAGATCACGTCACGGCCGAA
>DATHPF010000424.1:0-12854 GCA_035484155.1 Streptosporangiaceae bacterium | reverse complement strand
TGGCGCAAATGGATCACCACATGTCCCCCTGGCCGGGTCACCTGTCGCAGCCCGGCGAGTGCATGAACCATCGCGTCCTGGCCGGCCGCGTGCGCCAGGGCGTTACCGGTGCAGAGCACGACATCGAACCGCTCATCGATGGTGTCGGGCAGGTCTGCCCACAGGCACTGCTGGACCGGTATGGCCAGCCCTTCCCGCCGGAACCGCTCCGCGGCGATCTCGACCATCGCCTCGCTTCCGTCGGTCGCCTGCACGTGGAAGCCACGGCGGCCAAGCGCCGCGCCGTCGACGCCGGTGCCACAGGCCGCGTCGAGCACGGCACCGCCGGGACCGATCCGCTGGAGCAGAGCTGCGACCGCGGGCCGGTTGATCGCGACCCCGTGGGCCAGCGCATCGTTGTCGTAGAGCCAGTCGTAATCGCCGGCCAGGCCAAGGTAGGTGTTGTCAGCCACGACAACCTAGCCTGTCACCTCCGAGACGCTCCTCAGTCGCGCGGCGGTACCGCAGCTTGTCCGGCTCCTAATCGGCACTGGCGCCGGCGCGGGGAGCGGGGCCGGGCCGCCATGCCGGTCGGGGAGGATGGCCAGCTTGTCGACCAGGACCACGAGCGGAGCGGCTGCCGACTCGAAGGTCAGCACCCAGTAAGGTCCGTAGCGGCCTGCCGCTTGCAGCGCGACCGTGGGCATGGACGCGAGGGCCTGGGCCAGGGCACTGAGCGTGAGGCGGCGTACCCGTCCGGCCCGGATCCGCTTACCGTCGATCACGAATTCGGCCGGGGCGGCATACCCGCCGGAGTCCGGGTAGGTCAGGTTGCTCAGCCCCGCTCTGGTGGCGGCCAGGCTCCGGAGCGTCGTCATCTGCCGGGCGTTGTGCTCGCGCATAACCCGGCGTTCGGCTTGCCGCCACGTGCGGCGCTCGAGACATGACATGCGGGCAAGCGGATCGCCGAGAGCTCTGCTGTTCATGGGCGGCACGCGACCCTCAGCCCACGCCGCGCGCGAGGCCCTGGATGACCCGCAGGCGGCCGCTGGCCAGACCCTCGGTGAGGTGCCGGGCCTTCTCCGTGAAGTTGTCGACATAGATGTGCACCCCGAGCGGGCCAGGGGGCTGCGCAGAGACGACCTTCATGAGCGCGCCCGCGTCGTCGGTGAGGTCGTTCCAGAGCTCGACGACGAAGCCTGCTTCCTCGACGAGGGCGCGCAGCTGCCCCGCCTGGACGAGGTGGCTGAGCTCGGGCCGGTCGGCCCATGGCATCGGAAAGTCCAGCTTCTCCGGACTATCTCCGGCAACGATGTCCCAGATGCCGAGCCGGCCGCCGGGGACAAGGACGCGCCGCGCTTCGGCGTAGAGGCGGGCCTTGTCGGCCACGTTCATCTGCACGTGCTGGCTGATTGCCACGTCGAAGCTGGCGTCGGCGAACGGCAGGTCGGTGACACTCCCGTGCCGGACCGAGATCCGGTCCTCCAGCCCGGTCAGGCGATTGAGCCAGCGGGCAATCTCGCAGTATTCCTCGGTCAGGTCGATGGCGGTGACCCGGCACTTGTACTGATCCGCCAGGAAGCGTGCCGTTCCGCCGATGCCGCTGCCGGCGTCGAGCACGTGGTCGTCGCTGGTGACCTGCGCTAGCTCGGTGAGGCGGCTCGTCGCGATCGGGCCCATCGTGTGAAAGTCCTCAAGCAGCCCGAGGTCGGAGCGTTGAAGGTGCTCGGAGTTCAGGCCGGCTGCGATGAGTGCCTGCTCGATGTTGTGCCGGGTTAGGCCGGTCGAGTACTGAGCGCCGACTTCGCTGATTGTCATCACGACCTCCTACGGCAGTGAACGCCTGAGCAGATCGGCCACGACTTCTGGCTGATCATGCTGCGGGTAGTGGGTGGCGCCCGGCAGCACATGGAGTGAGGCGTCCGAGAACAGCCCGGCTATCTCGGCGGCCAGGGCGGGATTGAGCTAGCGGTCTCTTTCACCGAAGATCACCGACACCGGCAGGTCCAGGTCGCGAACTGCGCCGCGCTCGATGAGCGCGTCCTGCCGGTCCAGGGCGTCCGACAGGACCGCCGTCCATCCGCGGATGGCCGCGCGGGCGTCAGGCTGATCGGCGGAGCCAAGAAACTGCGGGAGTATCGATCGCCTGGCCACGTTGTCGGGGTCGTTGGCATCCAGTTCCAACTGGACGCCCCAGCGCATCAGCATCCACAGGCGCTGGTTGTCGTCGGCCATCAGGTCGTCGGCGAGGGCTCCGCGTTCCGGTTCGGAGAAGAGCTTGGTCATCTCGGGCATCCGGAGAGACTTCTGGCGCCCGAAGACGGTGTTGAGCAGGCCGAGCCCCGCTACCCGCTCCGGGTGGGCAATGCTGTAGCAGACGGCATCCGGCCCCGAGGCGTCGTGCCCCACGAGCACCGCCCGGGAGATGTCCATGGCGTCAAGGACCGCCGACAGCTCGGCTTCGTGCTCCTCAAGCGAGAACCCCAGGGCGTCGGACCGATCGGAGTGACCATACCCGAGCCAGTCGAAGGCAACGGCGCGCCTCGGCGACAGGCATGGCATGAGCTTGCTGTAGATCTGGTGATCATCGGGAAAGCCGTGCATCAGGATGAAGGGCGGGTCATCGCCCGGCAGGTCACGCACGAAGATGCTGCCCTCGGGCGTATCGACTTGAAGCTCGTTCTGATCCTGCATGTTCCTGACCCCTTCGGGAGTTCCGGTGCCGTTTCCACTCTAGACTATCTCAAAGATAGTATCTATTAGGTAGTTTAAGTCAACTTGCAGGCTCCGAGTTTGATATCTCTGTGGTACTATCTTGACGATATGGGAAAGCGGACTCAGAGCTACGGGCACTTCTGCCTGCTGGCCAGAACACTGGAGCGGGTCGGTGATCGGTGGGCTCTGCTCGTGGTCCGGGACCTGGAGCTGGGTCCACGCCGGTTCACGGACCTGATGGAGCTGCTTGGCGGCATCACGCCCAAGACACTCACTCAGCGGCTGCGCGACCTCGAGAGCGAAGGGATCGTGGTCGCCGACCGCGAGCCGGGCCGCCGGGAGGTCTGGTACCGGCTAACCCCGGCAGGCGAGGAACTCGTCCCCACCCTCAACCAGTTGCTGCGGTGGGGCCTGCACCATGCGTCGCAGCGACCACCGGCGGGCGAAGAACCCCACCCGGAGCACTTGCTGCGGGCGCTCCGTGAAGCGCTGGAAGAGCTCGGCTCGCCAGCTGTCAGGCCAGTTCGCTGGCTGGTCCGCGTTCCCGGCTATGGCGATTACACGGTCGCGTTCGACGGCCGCCACTGGTCGCTGAGCCTGGGCGAGGCCGAGGACCGTGAGGTAACGATCACAGCGAGCCGCGAGGCGCTGTCGAGGTTCCTCACCGGCCCGCCATCGGCCGGTGGGGATGACGGGCCCGACGTTACGATCGCTGGTAGCCCACAGGCGATCCAGACCATGCTCGCCGCGATCTCGATGTTCCGGTCTGGCTCGGACGGCGTCAGCTCAGACGGCTGACCGGCCGTTCCGATCGCAAGCCGGGCAGCCGGCTAGCTTCCGCGACGGCCACTCCTGCGCCAGCATGGCGAAATCGATCTCGTCGGTCCACTCGCCCTTGAACCACTCGTTCTCCCGAAGATGCGCTTCCTGGCGCATCCCGAGGCGGGTGGCCAGCCGCCCCGATGCCGAGTTCCTGGCGTCGATCCGAGCAATGACTCGGTGCAGCCTCAAATCATCGAAGGCCAGGTGCAGGCCCGCATGCGCCGCTTCCGCAGCGTAACCGCGGCCCGAATAGGCAGGGTTGAATACGTAGCCGATCTCGCCGCAGCTGTGCTCGGCGCTGACCCAGCGCACCATCACATCGCCGATGAGCTTCCCGGAATCCATGAGCTCTGCGCCGAGAGTGATGGAATCGCCCTCCTGATCCAGCGTCTGCTGGCGCCAGGCGCCGTTTATGCGGGCGATCACGTCCGCGGCGCGCTGCGGCTCGAATGGCACATACCGGCACACCTCGGGGATCGACCGATACTCGACCAGATCGCCGACGTCAGCCTCCGTGAGCGGCCGGAGCATCAGGCGCGCCAAACGAACGGGGTAAACCGGGGCGAGCCTCACGCGGCCAGTCTCGCACGGGCGCCGGCCGCGTGGATCCGCGCATCATCGGCTGTCAGGAGCGCCCAGCCACCGGTCGAACCACGCACGGGTGCGCAGGAGCAGGTCGCGCTGATGGTTGCGCTCCGCCAGCCCGTGTTCTTCCCGCGGGTAGACGACTAGCTCGTGCTCGGCTCCGTATCGGCTCAGGGCGCGATGGAAGTAGATCGCCTGGCCGACCGGCACGTTGGTGTCATCCTCGCCGTGCGCGATCAGCACGGGGGTGCGGACCTTCGACGCAAACGAGATCGGGCTGACCCGGTCATGCGGGTGCGGGCCGGTGCCCTCCCAGCCGAAGCTGCCGGCCAGCGCGCCGTCCATCGACCCATATTCGCCGATGGCCGCGAGCATGCCCCAGTCGCATATCCCGGCGAACATCAGCGCGGCCTTGAAACGGTCTGTCTGCCCGACTGCCCAGGCGGCCATGAACCCCCCATGACTCGGGCCTCCGATCCCGAGCCGGTCCGGGTCGGCGACACCCGCACCCACCAGCATGTCGACCCCCGCGATGATGTCGCTCCACTCACCCCCGCCGACCGCGCCCACGACTGCCGCCGAGAACTCACGACCATGCCCCGTGCCGCCGCGCGGATTGGGCAGGAACACCGCGTAACCCGCCGTCGCAAGCCACTGGCCAGGAGAGTGCGGCCCGAGCATGAACTGGTCGGCGTACCGGTCATCGGGTCCCCCGTGCACCAGCGTGACGAGCGGGAACGGGCCATCCGCACGGCTGCGCCCGGCCGGCAAGATGAGCAGGCCATCGAGATCCAGACCGTCGGAGGCCTGATAGGACAGCCGTTCCTGGGTGCCCCACTCAATCCGCCCCAGCTCCGGCCGCGTGTCGCTGATCCGGCTGAGCGGGCCGTCGGGCGGCCCGGCATGCACATCTGTCGGCTGGTAGGCGGTGGTCGCCAGCACAGCGACTGCCTCACCGGAAGTGCTGGCGGTCAGCGAGCCGAGCAGGCCGGTGGTGGTGGACAGGCACCGGAATCGCAGCGGGCCGGGATCAAGCCGGTGGATCTCGGTGTCGAGCCCGCTGGCGAACAGCGCCAGCGGCGGGCCGTCGGCGACCTGAGCCAGGTCAGTCGGACAGGCGTGCATGCCGTCGGTCAGGTCGCGGGGCGAGGAGGACGCACCGGGCACCGTGTCGTAGACGGCGAATCCGCCAAACGGGTTGGGTTCTGCTAGGTAGGCCAGGTGCCAGGTGCCATGGTCGGCCCACCAGACCGGCGACCGGGCATGGCCGGCGACCCTGCCGAGGTCATGGACTATCCCGGTGTCCGGATCGACAACGTGCAGCTCATTGGTGATGGCCCCCGGATCGATCTCGCGGCTCACCCAGCTGACCACTGCCACCGGACCGCCGTCTGGTCGCTGCGCCAGCTCGGCGACGTGACGGCCGCTGAGGTCGCTTATGACTCGCAGTTCGCGCGTAGACGGGTCTAGCAACCGGAGCCTGCCGCGGCCGGATTGCTGGCTCCAGACGATCGGGTCGTCGCGTTCAGCGCGCCTGCGCTCGTCCTCGTCGGTCGGCTCGTCCGAGGCCACCACGGCGACCCGGCCGTCTGCCAGCGGGCAGAAGTCATATATGTCGCCACGCCAGTCAGTCAGGCTCTCAGCCTCACCGCCGTCGACTCGGATCCGGTGCAGCTGGGGAGACCCGGTGCGGTCTGACATAAAGAACAGGGACGCTGAGTCCGGCGCCCAGCGCGGGCCGGAGTCAGCCGCCGTGCCGGCGGTCAGGCGCCGCGGCGGCGAACTGCCGTTTGCAGCGGCCACCCACAGTGTCCTCAGACGGCGTTCCCCCGGATGGCCCACCGGCGCAATGGCATAGGCGACCCAGCGCCCGTCCGGGGATAGCGCCGGCTCCCGCGGCACTGCCCCGTCCACGACGAGCTCGGCAGTAAGCAACAGTTGTGTGCCCATGCTCATGGAACGCGCCTCTCCGCCGCCGGTACGTCGTGAGACATCATGCAACTAAACGAGGCACACGTCCTGATTCCGAGCCATATAGCGGTCTGCGCGGACGCTACCGCGCCTCAAGCCGGGCCGCTGGACCGACAGTCGCGGGCGCAGCCAGGCCAACCGCGTTATCTCCGTCCGCGGCGTCACCGGACTGGCCAGACCCAGGTGTCTTGGCCGGCGTGGTGTGCTGCGTCGAATAGCGGCCGAAGCCGGTCAGGACGGTCTCGAGTACTGGCAGGGCGTGGATGACGCGCCTGGATCGGATGGCGAGGTCCCAGAGGGGCTCGAATTTCTTCCACCCGCCAGCGTAGGCAAGGTGCCGCAGCCTGCCTGCCAGCGTCTCCTTCGTCGCGGCTCCGGCCCAGATTGATCCCCACCGGTAGAAGTCGGTGTAGGCCTTCCAGTAGCCGGATTCGAGAGTCTGGGCGTCCATGCCTGCCGGGCGGAATACGACGTGCCGGGTGTCGTAGAGGTCCCAGTCGCTGTGCAGGATGCGGCCCTCGGCGATCATCCGCGCGTGCAGGGCCGTGTCGGGGTAGGGGGTGAGGATGTGGAAGGTCGCGGTTTCGATGCCCTGGCTGATCGCCCAGGCGACGGTCCGGTCGAACACGTCGGGGCGGTCGTCGTCCATGCCGAAGACGAAACTCGCGTTGACCATGACGCCGAGATTGTGGAGGCGGCGGACGGCGGCGTCGTAGTCGCGTCCGATGTTCTGGTACTTGCGCTGCGCGCCGAGGTTCGCGGCGTTGACGGTCTCGAACCCCACGAACAGGCTCCGGAGCCCGGAGGCGACTGCTTTCTCCAGGAGGTGCGGGTTTTCCAGGACGGCCTTGACGGTGCCTGCGGCCTGCCACAGCCGTCCCATCCCGGTCATGCCGTCGAACAGGGACGCGGCGAATCTCGGGTTGCCGAACAGGTGGTCATCGAGGAAGTACAGATGGCGGCCGGGCAGCCGGCTGATCTCGGCGAGCGCGTCGTCGACAGCCTGGGTGTAGAACTGCTTGCCGCCTTTGAAGAAGGCGACTTTGTAGCAGAAGTCGCAGACGTGCGGGCAGCCGCGCGAGACCACGATCGAGTTGGGCACCAGGTACAGATGCCGCTTGATCAGGTCCCGGCGGATTCGCGGCACGCCCTCCAGGGTGCGTCGGCTGGACTCATACCGGCGCCGGGGGGAGCGGGCCCGGTAGTCAGCCAGGAACTGCGGCCAGATGTCCTCGCCCGGGCCGAGGAAGATCGTGTCGGCGTGCTTCGCGGCCTCGCCGGGGAGCGATGTGACGTGCAAGCCGCCTAGGCATACGTGCGCGCCGCGGGCACGATAGCGGTCGGCTATCTCATAGGCCCGCCGGGCCGATGTGATGTACACCTGGATCACCACGACGTCGGGCTCGTCATCGAACCGCAGGGTCTCGACGTGCTCGTCGGAGATGACCACCTCGTCGGCAGGGTCGAGGTAGCCGGCCAGCGTCGCCAGGCCCAGGGGCGGGAACAGCGAGTACTTGATCGGGCGGAAATGCGGGCTGGTGGCCTCGGTCAGGGCAGGCAGGATCATCCGGACGCGCATCAGCGCTCCTCTGGGTCAGGAACTGCGGATTTTCTCGGAACGGTGGCTTGCGCCGCTCGGCGGACTGGCCTAGGCGGGCTCGGGAATGCGTGACCGGACCAGCCGGGTGATCGACAGCAACTGCCGCCGGAAGTACCGCGCACCGGGTGATGAGCTCATGCGGACCAGGCTCGACACAAGCCGGGCCGACTGGCGGAGGAGAGTTCTCGTCTGCTCCTGGCCCTCGGAATGATCGTGCATCCAGCTGTACATCATTGCCAGGCTGAATGCCCACAGCAGGAACGGGAGTTCGGCGGCCAGGTCGTCCGGAACCCGGGGCGTGCAGCCGTCGACCACGCGGGCGAACAGGTCGATGGCTTCTGTGCGCATGCCGGTGAAGTCGGCGCTGAACGGATTGAGCGGACTGGCCGGGGAGGCCGCAGTCGCAAACAGCGAGCCGGCGAAGCCGTGGTAGGGGTCGGCGGTGGAGAACATGGTCTCGATGACGCCGATCAGGCGCGTCTCCAGCCTGGAACTGTCCGCCACGACCGCGGCTGACCGCTCGATGAAGTCGTCGGCGAAGCGCCGGTAGAACTCGAAGACCAGGTGCTCCTTGGAGGGGAAGTAGTGGTAGGAGAGGCCGACGTTGACGGTTGCCCGTTCCGCGATCATCCGCATCGTCGTCTTCTCATAGCCGCTGCTCATGAACAGCTCCATCGCGCAGCCGAAGATGCGCTCGCGTGTCCGTGCGCCCTTCGTCGGCGCCGGCAGCTCATCAGAGTTAAACACGTTTAAAACTCTGGCAACCGGGGCCCTGAATGTCAAGCCCGGTCCCGCGCGATCCTCCTTGCCAGCCGCACCCGCCGCGAATAGCGTCATGCACACCGCTATACCGGGCATTGCCGAGAGGAACGCCATGACGGCCCATGCTGCGCGAATCCGGTCGGCCCGGCTGCGCCGATCAGGTATCGCCGTCTTTGCGGCTGCACTCGGGCTGGCCTCGCTCGCGGTATCGCCGGGCGTCAGCTACGCCGCTGGCATGGCTCACCACCGCGGCGCAGAGGCGCTCAAGGGCGCAGGCAGCGGCGTTCCCGAACTTCTGACACCGACGGTGAAGCATGAGCCCGATGCGTATGAGCTTCTCGGAGTCGGCTGCTCCTCGGTGACGTACTGCGTGGCGGTGGGCTATGGCGACGGCACCTTTAAGGGTGGCGTCGCCGTACCGATCAAGAACGGCGTGCCCGGGAAGCCGATCCTGTCAGCGGACTCGTCCTCGGTGTTCAGGGCGGCCGCGTGCGTCTCGACGTCCGAGTGCATCATCGCCGGCGACGAAGTGGTCGGCCGGGCACCGGACACAACGGCTCTTGTCTGGCTGCTGAAGGGCACCAAGCTCACGGTGCTGCCGCAGTCGACCCCGGTGCACTACATCACCGGCGACTTCGACGGAGCAACCTGCAGAGGGACGACCTGCGAGGTCGTCGGTAACGCAACGTACCTCACGAGCACGAAGGCGCAGCAGCCGATCGGCTTGTTCGCCGGCCTCAGGCTGCACGGCTCGCCGTCGGTCGATGAGGTCCAGAACGACTCGCTTGGCTACGCGAGCTCGGTGTCGTGCCCGTCGGGTCCGGTCTGCTGGGTCGGCGGGGCGACGGCAGCCGGGCAGGGTGCCGAGGCCTGGCTCAGCCCTGCCAACGGCAAGATCAGAGGACCCTTCGGCCAGGCCAGCGTCTCGGGGATCGACGGCCTGGCCTGCATGTCGTACTCCGCATGCGGCGCGGCAGAGATAGAAAACATCACGTTCGGCCAGACCGCGGGCTGGGTTGAGCGGCTCAACCAGCTGAGCCACGGCACGCCCGTCAAGGTCGCGGCGGCGCAGCTCATGCTCGGCATCGCGGCGCTGAACCAGTCCTACTACCTGGCCGTCGGATCCAGCGGCGGCGATGACTGGCTCGCGGACCTGATGTCCGCAGCCGGCAAGCCCCGGACGCCGGTCACCTGGTCGCACGCAGGCTACCTCCAGGCGGTCAGCTGCCCGGTGCAGACCGAGTGCATCGCGGTGGGATTCACCAAGGATCCCAGCACCAAGCAGCCAGGTGGCGTAGCGGGCGTGGACGGGGCGATCGAGATATTCCGCCTGCGGACCGCGCCGTCCGCGCCCGGCCTGAAGGTGGCGGGCAAGACTACTTCGTCGGTCAGGCTGCGCATCACGGCCCCTCGCAGCAACGGCGGCGTCGCGGTCACGAGCTACGACCTGATTGTCAGCCGCTGTAAGCCGCATCACAGCGGGTGTCACCTGGAGGCAGTAAAGACGCTGACGCTATCCGGCCGGTCGCGGGCCGTGACGGTGACGCACCTGGCGGCCAAGGCGACCTACTACTTCGAGATCCGGGCCGTCAACGCGATCGGCGCTGGGCCGTACTCCGCGAAAGTGCACGCCACGCCCTAGCGTTGCCACCCGGATCTGCGCCGCCGGTCCCTGTCCGGCGGCCTACTGGACCGGGACTCGCGCGACGGGAGCCTTGGCGGCGGCCGGTGTCGCAGCGGGCGCGGCGAGCGGCCTGACCTCAAGGTACGGGTAGTGCCGGAGCCCGCTGCGCTGCAGCCGGTACTGCACGCAGGTGCGCAGGACGCCCAGGCCGTACTGGATGCTATTGCGCAGGTTGATGGACGATGCCTCGTCGAAGTACCGGGTCGGGCAGGACAGCTCGCCGATCCTGGCCCCCGCCGCTACCGCCTGCGCGATCATCTGGTTGTCAAAGACGAAGTTGTTGGAGTTGCGATCGAACGGCAAGGCCGACAACAGCGAGCTACTGAACGCGCGCAGCCCGGTGTGGTACTCCGACAGCTTCTGCCCGAGCAGGATGTTCTCGACCAGGGTCAGGCAGCGGTTGGCCGCGTACTTCCACCGCGGCATCCCGCTGGCCACGGTCTTCTGGGCGAGGATCCGCGAGCCCAGGATCATGTCGTACTCGCCGTAAGCGATCATCGACGCCATGGCCGGGACCAGCTTGGGTGAGTACTGGTAGTCAGGGTGCACCATGACCACCACGTCGGCCTCTAGCTCCAGCGCCCGGCCATAGCAGGTCTTCTGGTTCCCGCCGTAGCCCAGGTTGCGCTCGTGGCTGATGGGATCCAGGCCGAGCTGGCGGGCCAGCTCGAAGGTCGAGTCCTTGCTGGCGTCATCGACCAGGACTACCTCGTCGACGACGTTCGGGTCGAGCTCAGCAAAGGTGCGCGCCAAGGTCGCCGCCGCATTGTAAGCAGGCATTACCACGGCGATCTTGCGATTATTCAGCATTGCGGCAGTGTAGCCGTCGTCAGCGGCTGGTTGTCGGCAGCTTCATAGTCTGAGTACTTATGGAGCATTTATCACTATTTAGTGGTAATCTAGATTGCCTTGTCATGGCCTCGCGACCAGGCCATGCAGGCGTGCGCGTGGAGTACGCTCTACGCGGATCAAACTGCGGCTTACGCCCGTAATTGATACGGCCTCACTCAGGGGGAGGGCAGGACCGTCATGCACGCCGTCCCCCGCGTCGCTAAGACGGCCGACGTCCCCGCTCCGCAGGGTAACGGGCCGTCTCGTCCGTTGCGGGTAGTCCTCGCCGACTGGCATCGCTGGGCCGAAGCGCTGGGCGTGCTGCTGTCCCCCGCCGCTGCCGCGCTGGTGCTGCGAATCCGGCTCATGGCGCCGATCGACCTGCCCGACCCGGCCATGCACACGACCTACATAGTGGACCCGCGCCAGGTCGTCGCCAGGTACGCGGCCGTCTACGCGAGCACCAGCCGCCTGCGTGAGAGCGCCAGGGTCGGCTTCCTGGTACCCGCGCGGCTGGCCTACCTGGCATTCGGTGCCGTCCACGGCTTCGTCGCGCTGCGGTACGTGTTCGCGCTGATAGCCATCGTTCCGATCTACCTTCTCCTGCGCCGGATGTACGGCCCGCCCGCTGGGGTGGTCGGCATCCTGGTCGTGCTCTCCTCACCGGTGATCATCACGGCATGGGGAACGGACTACCCCGACTCCGCCGTCGTCTCCTACGCGGCAGGCGCGATCGCGTGCCTGGCCATGCCGTGCTCGCTACGGTGGCGGCGCGCCTGGCTAGCGGCGGCCGGAGGGCTGCTGGTGACGGCAGTGTGGTCGCACGGCGTGGCCGCGCCGCTGGCCGCGGTGACGATCGTGGGCTACGTCGGCGTGCGGCTGGTGCGAGACCGTGCTCGCCTGACCGGCGACCTCGTGCTGCTGGCGGCCGTAGCGGTGGCCGTCACGGGACTGCTCATGGTGGGCTCGGAGATTCTGCTGGGCCATGCCAACTTCATCGCCACCACCTGGCATTCAGTCCGGTACCTGTCGCAGGCAAGTCAGGTCGCGCAGTGGCACTCCGCTAGCTGGCGGTGGGCGCCCTACGTGGCTTACCTCCTGATCCCGCCTGCCACCCTTGGAGGCCTGGTGGTCGCCGTGGCCAGGTCTGGCCGCACGATTCCGATGCCCGTCCTGCTCATCGGCGTCATGACCACGCTGCAGCTGGCCGTCTATGCCTGGCTGCAGTTCTTCGGCACCGTGCAGGCCCTGGAGCAGCACTACTTCTCCTCGACGCTGTGGGCCGGGACGTGCGTGGTCTTCGCGATCACCATCGCCGAGCTGGCCAGACCCCTGGCGGACCGGCCGCTGGCGCGCTGGCTCCCGGCCGCGGTCGTGCTCGCCGTCCCGCTCGGCTATGAGGCTGACCCGCACGTGCCCGCCTTCGGCTGGCTGCCGGCCGGAGCCATCATTGCCACCGCGATGATCGCGACGGTGCTGGCCGCACGCGGTGCTGGCCGGCTGGCCAGGCCGGTGACCGAAGACCCTGACGGGAGGCCCTGGCGGCCGCTTGCTGCCGCAACGGCGATCGGCGCGAGCATCGCGGCCCTGGTAGCCGCGGCGCTGGTCCTGACGGTGGCGCCGATCCCAAGCCACCCGACGCTGCCAGGAACGGTGGGCGGCGATCCGCCGCCGGCCTACGCGACCGCGCTCGGGGGCAACGCGTCGGTCCTGATCGACAACTACCGGATTGCCGCTCAGCTGCCGCTCATCGCAGGGCCGGCCTATCCGGGCGAGCAGCTGGTGATCTGGTGGCCGATATCCCAGCCAGGTTTCCCGTACCGCGAGGACGCCGGGATGTTCCACGGCATGTTCAACACGCTGTCCAACGGCCCGCCGGTACTGAGCAAGTCCGGACGCAAGGTC
>DATHPF010000423.1:0-23466 GCA_035484155.1 Streptosporangiaceae bacterium | reverse complement strand
TGACCATCGGGCTGTACCGGTACCCTAGGGCCCGGCCCGGTAGGGCTACCAGGAGGCTTCGCCTAGTCCGGTCTATGGCGCCGCACTGCTAATGCGGTTTGGGTTCGCGCCCATCCGGGGTTCAAATCCCCGAGCCTCCGCGTTTGACCCAGGCACTTTGCTGCGATGGCAGAGTGCCTGCCGAGTTGGCGGGTGCTATCACGCCGGCAAAGGGTGGTGCCGCCACACGTGCCGGCAGCGTGCTGTCCGGCGCACAATGACCGCATGACACTCGTCTGGTACGCATGGCGGGCCAGCCGGTGGCAGATGTGGCGGACCACTCTGCTTGTCATGATCATCGGCGGCCTGCTGGGCACAGTCGCGCTCGGGGCAGTGGCGGCAGCACGGCGGACAGATTCTGCCTACGGCAGGTACCTGCACGCGGTGAATGCCAGCGATGTCATGGTCGACGTGCCCGGCCCGTTCCTGCCCCTCGTCAAGGCGATCGAGCGTGCACCGGGCACAGCATCGAGCGCGGCCTGGATCGGCGTCGCAGCCAATCCGGTGATCCGCGGCAAGGTCGACGACGCGTTCCTGACTAATTCGCTCACCGGCAGCCTGGACGGCGAGTTCTACCGGCAGGACAAGCTCACGGTGCTCGCCGGGACAATGCCGCCGCCGGACGCCACCGACGAGATCGTGATCACGCAGAGCATGGCGGACGACTTCCGCCGCCAGGGCGTCCAGTTCCGCGTCGGCGACCGCATGACCTGGCAACTCTACCGGGGAGAGGCGACATCGTCGGTCCCGCGGCCAGTCGGCCGGGCCACCTTCCGGATCGCGGCGATAGTCGTCGTGTCGCCAGCGTTGGCCGACCAGTTCGATGACGCTGCGTCGGCGTTCTTGACGCCAGCCGCGACGCAGCAGATTCTCTCCTTCCCGGCCAGCAAGGGGTACGAGTGGGAATTCGGATGGGCGACGCTGCGGCTACGCGACGGTGACGCAGGCGTGCCGGCGTTGCAGCGCTGGCTGAACAGCTTTGCGCGGGGTGTCGCTACCAAGGAACACATCACGGCCTTCCAGTTCACGGTCCGGCGGCTGGCCGTCGTCAAGCAAGCGGCACAGGAGGCTATCGAGCCGCAGGCGCTGGCACTGGCCGTCCTGGGTGCGCTGGCGGCGGTCGCGCTCATCATCTTGATGGCACAGGGGCAGGCGCAGCTGCTCAGCCGGCCCGCGGCAGATGCGCTGACACTGCGGGCGCTGGGCGCCAGCCGGCCCGAGGCGGCAGCGACCGCGGCCGGGTGGGGCGCCGTTGCGGTCGCAGGTGCAGCGGTGCTGTCGGTAGCCGGGGCCATCGCCGTTTCGCCGCTCGCTCCCGTCGGCCCGGTCCGGACACTCGACCCGGCCCGCGGCGTGGCGGCCGACTGGCTTGTGCTCGGCGGCGGCGGCGCAGTGCTTCTGCTCGTCCTCGGAGTCCAGCTCGCCTGGCTCGCCTGGCACGCAGTCCGCCAGGGCCGTGAGCTGCCCCCGGCGCAAGGGTCTGGCCTTGTGGCCGCTCTCAGCCGCGCGGCGCTGCCAGTGACCATTGTGACCGGGATCCGGCATGCGCTGGAGCGCGGCACCGGCAGGCTCCGTGCTCCTGTGCTGGCAACGCTTGCGGGCTCGATTGTCGCGGTGACCGCCCTTGTCGCCGCGCTGGTGTTCGGCGCGAGCCTGAACGGCCTGACCACGCACCCGGAGCGGTACGGCTGGAACTGGACCCTGCTCGTCCAGGCATCTGGCGGCTGGGGCAGCTGGCCGACGGGGCACCTCGATCCGCTCGACAGCAGTCACCTGATAGCCGGCCAGCCGGGCCTGCTCGGCTGGTCGGAGCTGGGCTTCGGCCAGCTGCCCATTCACGGCACCGAGGTGCCGGTGATGGGCATCCTGAGTCACCCCGGCCGGGCGGTCGAGCCGCCGACGACCAGCGGGCACTCGCTGACGGGCCAGAACCAGATCGAGTTCGGTAATGTGACGTTGCGCCAGCTCGGCCTGCACGTTGGCGAGCGGATCAAGCTGGGCTACGACCCCGTCCCTGTCACTGTCGTAGGTACCGCGACGCTGCCTTCGTTCGGAGTCGGCGGCACCGACCACCCCTCGCTCGGCCGGGGCGCCATGATGGACGAAGCCACGCTCCTGACCATCCTGCGATTCCCGCTGGACCCGACGGTTGACCAGTACGAGAACGCGGTCGCGGACCCGGCGTATCCGGCAACGGTCATCTTTGACCTCAGCTCCCGCCATGACGCGCAGGCGCTGGCAAACCGAATCATCCGGTGGGCCAACTCGTCGCCGGAGAACGCTGGCTCCGTCTATACCCTGCCGCCGCAGCTGGGCGCCCCGGTCCGCAATGCCAGTCAGATGGGCAGTCAGCCGCTGACGCTTGCCATCGGCGTGGCGATCGCCGCGATACTCGCGCTTGCGCTGACGATCCTGGCGTCGGTGCGAGAGCGGCGCCGGGACCTGGCGCTGCTGAAGGCGCTGGGACTGCGATCGTCGCAGCTACGGGCCGTTGTCAGCTGGCAGACCACCACGATCCTGGTAATCGCCGCCGTAGTCGGCGTGCCGCTTGGCATTGCCATCGGGAACTGGGCGTGGAGCACCTTCGCCAACTCGATCGGCGTGGTGCCGCTACCGTTCGTGCCCGTCACCGCGCTGCTAGCCGGCATCGCCGCGTTGCTGGTCGCCGGGAACCTGCTGGCCCTGTGGCCCGCGCAGCTGGCCGCTCGAGTGGCCCCGGCTGCCGCGTTCCGCGCCGAGTAAAGGCGCGCCGTGACATCGTCCTAGTCTGGATAAAGTGCCTGCTCGGCCGCGCAAGGACGCAAGTAGGTTGCCGGCTCCGGCGCCTTAGTCACTATGTGTCGTCGGGCCGTTACTCAATGATGCTCGGCGACAACTACCCTCGCCAGGCAGTTAGAGTTCCGTATCGGCGAACGGTGGATATCGGCTCTCGGCTGCCGTTAGCCGGTGTTGCCACGTCAACCCGTCTGCGTACCTGGGCGTCGAGTTATCGGCGCTGGCTACTACCCGGGAGCGGCTAGGCTCACGCTGGCCAAGGGATCCGGGCCACCGCGGAGGGTATTGGCGAGCGCTTTGTGGCTTGCAGAGAACGGGAATGTTATGAGCAGTAGCGCCAATAGCACCGCTATTCGGTACCTGGGCCATGCCGGCTTTATCGTGGAGCATGGCGGACTCCGATTGCTTATGGATCCGTGGTTCTTCCCGGCCTTCCTCAAAGCATGGTTTCCGTATCCGGATAATCGCGGCCTGCTTCCGCAGGTGGTCGATGGTCGCTTTGACGCGCTTTATATTTCTCACATGCACGAAGATCATTTTGACGAACGGCTGCTAACATATCTCGACCGCAACCTGAAAGTCCTGGTCCCCCGGTATCGGTCTAAAGCTATGGCACGTCGACTCGCCAGCATGGGGTTCGAGAATCTGGTGCTGCTCGGTCATCAGGAGCAGCACGTACTCGCCGACGGGTTCACCGCGACGATGTTCCTGGACACCAGTCACAAAGAGGACAGCGGTCTGTTGCTCGACCTGGACGGGTTTCGATTCCTCGACCTGAACGACTGCAATACCGCCCTGTCGCAATTGCCATCCGACATCGACCTGCTAGCCGCCCAGTACTCCGGCGCGAGCTGGTATCCCAACTGCTACGCATACGCGCCCGCGACGATGGCAGAGAAGGTCGTGGCAATCCGGGCCGGCCTCATGGAGACCCTCCTGGCAAAGGTTCGCCTCACCGGCGCGACTGCCTACCTGCCGTCGGCGGGGCCTTCGTGCTTTCTCGATCCGGCCCTGGACCGATTCAATAACCGGGATGCCACCATCTTCCCGGTCTGGGAAAACGTCAGCGGTGAGTTCGCCCGCGCCTGTCCTGGGGTCGAGGTACTGCGCCTAGCGCCCGGAGACACGCTGGATCACGTCACGAAGGGTGCCGTGCCGCAGGTAGTGCGCGGAGGTTCCGATCCGCGGCCCGCCGACGAGCATGATTACATTGCCCAATACCGGGAACGTCGGCGCGAGGAATGGCTCGCCTACACACAGGAGCACACTTCGGCAGTAACGGCGGCCGAAGTCGAGAATTATTTCCGCAGGCTCCAGCAATGGAATAAGCGCTTCCTGAGCGACTGGCGTAAAGACATCCGACTGGTGGCTGATGGCGGCGGCTGGGGAATCCGGCTGGGCAGGATCGCCGAGCGCTTCGTATTCGAGGACGAGCTGGTCGACGCTGACTACACCCTCCACGTTCCACAAGGCATCCTGCGTGCGTTGCTGGACGGCACGACAGGATGGGAAGAGGCGTTGCTGTCAATGCGGCTCACATTGCATCGCTCACCGGACGTCTTCGACCTGACCCTGATGAGTCTGCTGCGCTACGGCAATCACCCCGCCCAGACCATGCAGATCGTCCGCGAGCGAGAGAATTCAGAGACCATCGACCGGGACGGCATGCGAATGCAGCGCTTCTGCCCGCACGCTGGCGAAGACCTGACGTACGCAACGATCTATGACGACGTGATCGAGTGTCCGCGCCATCACTGGAAGTGGGATGCTCGCACGGGCGAATGCCTGGACGGCGGCACCATCCCCCTGCGGGTTGCGCAGCTTGAGAGTGGCGCGACAGCCAACTGACCGTCCGTCGTTTGCATGACAACACCCGATATCGTTACCGTTTTGACATCACAGTCGGCCATCCACTGAGGCTGCTTGCGCGTCTCCACTAAAAGGCGTCTGGGGCGGGCAACTTCCCAAAGGGGAGAAAATGACAGAGGTCGGGCTGCGCGCACGTTCGGGATGGCGGCGTCAATTGGTCGCAGGCCTCGCTGTGACGGGGCTGCTCGGTGCGTTCTGCTCGGTCGTCTATGCGTGGACTGCTCAGGCCAGTCCTGCAACTGCTGCCCAGACCGGCCAATGGGGCGGCCTGATCAACTGGCCCACTGTGGCGATGCATGGCGCGGTGTTGTCCGACGGCAACGTCCTGACCTTTGGGGATACCAGCCAGGGCCACACTGCATATCTGTGGAATCCGACGACGAACGCCTTCACGAGCGTTCCGGACTCGGTCGCCAACCCCTCATGCGGCGGCACTAACATACTGCCCGACGGTCGCGTCATTACTGTCGGCGGCGGAGGCGTCGACAACTCCGACGACAACACCAACGTCACCGGGTACCAGGAGACCAACCAGACGTGGGCGCAACTCGCGAGCAACGCCTACCCAACGTGGTATGCCTCGACGACGGTGCTGCCCAACGGCAATCTGCTCCGCATGGGCGGGGTCGACGGCTGCCAGCTATGCAACCCGGAGGTTCCCGAGGAGTTCTCGCCGGCGACCAACCAGTGGACCACGCTCAGCAAGAACCCGACACTGCTGCCGTTCTACCCGAACATCTACGTGCGGCCCGACGGCACGGTCGCGCTGACCGGCGCCTCGCAGGTGGAGGAGCCGCTGATGATCTATAACCCCACCGCGGAGACCTGGACCACCAGCGATCCCACCGTGGTGGACGGCGGCTCGTCGGCAATGTACGACACGGGCATGGTGATCAAGGCGGGCAGTAACTACGGCTCTACTCCCGTCGGTAATACCGCCCAGTCCGCGGCTACTGCGTACACCACCGATCTCAATCAGGCCACGCCGAAATGGACGCAGACCGGGTCCATGGCTTACCCGCGAAGCTTCCTGAACCTGACGGCGTTGCCCGACGGCACGGTGCTGGCTACCGGGGGCTCAACCACGAAAGACAGCAGCAATCCGAGCGACGGGGTGCTGCCGGTTGAGGACTGGAATCCGGCGACCGGGCAATGGACCACCTGGGCTTCGATGGCTGTCCCGCGCCTATACCACTCGATCGCCATGCTCTTGCCCAGCGGGCAAGTACTCGTCGCGGGCACCGGCGACCTATCCGGGGTCACCGACGAGTTGAGCGCTCAGGTCTTCTCGCCCCCGTACCTTTTCGACGGCGCCCGGCCAACCATCACGAGCAGCCCCTCAGTAGTGCAGTACGGCAGCACTTTCCAGGTCAGCACGCCGGACGCCGCCTCCATCGCCAGCGTGTCCCTAATCCGGCCGGCCGCAGTCACCCACTCCTTCAACGAAAGCTCCCGGCGCGTCTCGCTGTCGTTCACCGAGTCCAACGGCATGCTCAACGTGCAAGCTCCCGCCAGCGGCGGCGACGCACCTCCGGGCCCCTACATGCTGTTCATCGTCAACAGCAGCGGGGTGCCGTCGGTCGCATCGTGGGTGAACCTGCCTGCGCCCTACGAAGAAGACACGCCGCCGTCCGCGCCAACCGGGCTCACGGCGACGGCCGCCAGTTCCTCGTCGCTGAAGCTGTCGTGGACGGCATCGACCGACAGCATCGGGGTGACCGGTTACACAATCTTCCGGAACGGCAGCAAGGTCGGAACGTCGACGACGCCCTCCTACACGGACAGCGGTCTCTCCACCAACACGACGTACACCTACACCGTCAGCGCGTCCAACCGCGCCGGAATGGTCAGCACTGCGTCCAGCCCTGCCAGCGGGACGCCGGCGCCGGCGTCGGGGCCGCCGCCGCCTGTGACAGCGACCTACAGCGGCACCATCCGGCTGTACAAGATGGGGTACTGCCTGGACGACCGGAACAACAGCAGCCGCAACGGCGCGGTCGTGCAGATCTGGCGGTGCAACGGGCGGTCCAACCAGCAGTGGCAGGTGATGAGCGACGGCACCATCCGGCACAACGGACTGTGCCTGGACGCGGCCGGCTACGGCACTGCCAACGGCACCAAGGTGCAACTGTGGGCCTGCACCGGCAACGGCAACCAGCAGTGGGACACCAACGGCTTCCGGATCCACTACGACAACCCTGCCGCCAACGGCGAGGTACTCGACGACACCGGGTACGGCGGTAACGGCACCCGGCAGCAAATCTGGACCAACAACGGCACAATCAACCAGCTCTGGGAAACCTACTGAGTGCGGGCCGAGCCGTTGCTCCCGCGGTGGCTGTCCGGCGTCGGCGCGCGGCCGCTCAGCCTTGGGCGCGAACTGGGATCGCGTTCGCCGGCGCGGTGATCACCTGGTGCTGACCGATGTCGAGGAACGTCACCGCCACCGAGGTCGTCTGGGTATTCGTCGGGCCGGTGCCTGACAATCCCAGGCAGCACAACCGCTAACGGCACGCAGCTTTGTCTGCAGGCCTGCGCGAGCGCGGCGCGCCAGAAGTGGTCGCTGCCGTAGGCAACGCGCTGGTCGGCTAGTCCAGGCCGGCATTGGGATGGGCTCCGTAGGCGTAGCTCGCGGAGGTCGTCGGGCGTCACCGGAACCGTTTGGCTCGCGGTCTCTTTCTTAATGCGAAGGCCTCCGGGCACTTGCACCCGAAGGCCTTACGTGCGCAAACTTCGCCAGGCTCCTGTCGCTTACTCTCGCTTCCGCGTGTCCGAGAAGACTGCGAATGCGATTTGGGTTCGCGTGCATCCGGGGTTCAAGTCCCGAGCCTCCGCCGACTGAGTAGGGAATACCCCCGGCTACGCACTGCCGGGGACCCCCGTATCCCGGTATCCCGGTGTCTGGGCTGGGAAGGCGCCAGCCTGGAAATAGAGATCTTCAACGCCCAGGTCCCGTTCGGCGTCAGGAAAGACAAACCACGCGGGCCAGGAGGACACCATGCGGCGATTTGCAAAGTCCGTGGTTGCGGCAGCGCTCGTGTCGCTGGCTGCGACAGGGTGCCAGGAAGCTAACGCTAGCGGCAGCGGTTATGTGGCTCACCCGACGCCGGCGGCCCAGTCACGTGCCGTGCGGCAATGCGCTGCGTCCGTGCTCGTCTTGCGGCCCGGCCCGGTTGTGAGCCCGATGACGGGTGAGCACGCGGACTCGTTCATGTTGACCAACCGCGGTTCGGTTGCCTGTGAGGTCAGCGGATACCCGCAGGTCGCACTGTACGATTCCCGCGGTGTGTCCGTACCATTCCGCTACGCCAGGGGCGGCGGCGCCTATGTGACCGCCCAGAAGCCGGCAACCGTCACGCTCGCCCCGCGGAAGGCGGCCTATGTGCTCGTGGCGAAGTACCGGTGCGATCTCGGCGTCACGGATGACGCCACGGCTATCCGACTGACCGTGCGCGCGCATCAAGGCCCGGCGTTCTCCGGACGTGAACCTATCGGCGGGGGCGTGGCTGGGCTCTCGTATTGCGCGGGCGGTCAGGAGGACCTGGGGCAAATGGTCACGGTCTCGCCGATTGAGGCGACATTCCAGGCGACGACCAGTCTCCCGTAAGACCACGTGCTGACACCGGAAGCGGCCGGCGAACTGCAGCCGGTAGGCTGCCTACCGCAATGCGACGAGCCGGGGCCAGCATCTCGTGGTGACGATCTTCGCGTTGGCTGCGGCGCTGCTTTATGGCAGCGCCGACTTTCTCGGTGGCGTCGCGACGCGGCGGGCGCGGGCGCTGGCTATCCTGCCCGCGTCTGCGCTGGCGGGGCTCGTGGTCGTACTGGTCGCAGCCTTGGCTGCGGGTGAGGCCGTGAGCAGAACGGGGCTCGCCTGGGGTGTGGCCGCCGGCGCGCTGGGCGGCATCGGGCTGATCGTCTTTTATGCGGGCCTGGCCGAGGGCCCGATGACGATCGTGGCTCCTACTTCCGCGCTGACTGCGACGGTGCTGCCGGTTGCCGTTTCCATCGCGGACGGGGAGCGGGCGAGCGCCTCGGTCTACGCTGGCGCGCTGATCTGCCTGGCAGCCGTGGTGCTGGTCAGCACCGGTGGCAGCCCGGCCGCGGCACCCGAGGTCCGCGCCCTGAGCCTTGTCCACCGCCTGGCCAGGCGCGGCTTCCACGCGCGCGCTATCGGATATGGTCTCGCGGCCGGGGCGACCTTCGGGCTCTTCTTCATCTTCTTGCGCAACGCAGGCCGGTCAGGTGCGTTGTGGCCGATCGTCGCGTCCAGGCTGACTGGGCTGGTGATCATCGTGATCGCCGCGGCCATCTGGCGGGTCAGGCCTGTCATCGCCGCCGGCGGAGCCAGCCTCCTGCTGGCAGTATTCGGCTCCGGGATCCTGGACGCGAGCGCGAATGTCAGTTACGTGGTCGCCACCCGCCATGGCCTGTTTGGCCTGGCGGTCGTCCTGACCTCGCTGTACCCGGGCGTGACCGTGGTTCTGGCGAGGTTCGTGCTCGGCGAGCGGCTGCGAGCTGTGCAGCTCGCCGGACTCCTGCTCGCGGCGCTTGGCGTCATCCTGGTGACGGTCTGACCGGCCCGGTCCCAAACAAGCTCGTGCGGCCGGACGTCAATCCGATGTCATCCGGCCGCACGAACCCCGGGGAAGGGGCGGAGTGCTCAGATTCAGAGTTCGTCGGCGAGGGCCGGGGGGCGACTCTCGTCGTCCTCTGCATCGGATGCACTCGACGGAAAGAGCATCCCACAAATGAGTAGGTAAAGCTGCTCTGGGTACGGAATAAACTCGACGTTTCGCAGCGCCTGGTCCTGCCCGGCGGACTCCACGATGAACTCCCCGTAGCCAAGGAGGCGGCCAGCGAAGGAGCGGCGGAAGCTCATGTCCGTCACTTTGGTCAGGGGCATCATGTTGACTCGGCGGGTCAGGAATCCCGTTGTCAGCAGCAGCCGCTCGCTGGTGACGACGAAGTAGTCAACCGACCAGTTCGCCACCTTCCAGACCAGGCGCAAGAAGAGGACGAGCCAGACCGCCCACAGGATCACCTCGAGTATGCCGTGCACGACGATGGCACTGAGGACGCCGGCTAGCAGCAGGCCGCCCAGGGCTTGCGCGCTCGGGCCGATCAGCACGGCCGGATGCTGCCGGACCGTCGCCACCTGGACTTCGCGAGGCAGCAGATACTTGTTGATCGCGACGGGTGACCGGGAACCCGAGATCGGCTGCCGCATGGCTAGAGCTTGTTTACAAATTGTGACATCGAGTTACCTGCGGTCTTCAGTCCGTTAAAGGCATGCTGGAGGGCATGTGCCGCGCCAGTCGGGTCAGTGGCGAGGTAATAGATGATGAATATGACGATTGCCCATGTGATGACCTTCCGCAACACGTGATCACCTCCTCAGAACTGTGCAGTAGGTCGCTACCGTGAGTGAGCAATTGACTGCTCTACGCCTGTGCGTCAGCATAGCTCAGTGCAATTTGCCAACCAATGACCAGTAACCCAAGCAACCATACGGGATCGGCCGGGTACCAGCGCGCCGGCGCGCGGTGCCGTGACGCGAAGCTCGACACCGCAGGGAACCGGGCACACAGCAGCCGGATCGGTGCGCACGAGCGTAGAGAGTCTGACACCATTTCCCTTCTGGGATCCCAGCCGACGGGGTGACGATGACCGATGTGAGCCCGAGCGACTTCGCGGTCGTCGTTTACCGGGAGGACGATGTCTGGGAGGCCGAGGTTCTGCCAACGGCCCTGACCGAGAACCTGGACGGCTTGATCCAGGCATTGCGCCAGCAGCCGGGCATCGGTGGAGCAATTGGCCTGACGGCCGTTGGCGACGACTTTTTCGTCGCATTGCGAGTCCTTGGCAATCATGTCTCCGTGTTCTTGTCGGACGTCACCGCCTCGGTCGACTGGCCGCTAGCGCGACAAGTTCTCGACTACCTAGATATCCCCATTCCCGAAGATGAAGACCTCGATCAGGTGCTCCCAGTTGGGGACATGTCGATCCTCGCCGACCTGGGCGTCGACGAGATGGAACTGGGCGCGCTGTCCGGTGACCTAGATCTGTTCCCCGACGAGGTGCTCGCAAGCCTGGCGAGGCGGATTGGGTTCGGTCCCGCGCTCGAGCGGGCGCTCGACTCGGCCACCGGTGTCACCTGACCGGCCGGTTAGCCGATGACGGGCTACCTGGCCAGCTTTGAGCCGGCGATGCGAGCGGCCCTGGCTGAGGCCCGAGCTACGGCGAGCGCCAAGGTCGCCGACGTCCCAGTGGGCGCGGTAGTACTTGACGAGAGCGGGGCAACGATCGGCAGCGGCCGTAACCTGCGGGAGGCCAGCGCCGATCCGACCGGGCACGCCGAGGTCCTTGCCCTGCGAGCCGCCGGGCAGGCGCGGGGGGATTGGCGGCTCGATGAGTGCACGCTGGTGGTGACCCTGGAGCCGTGCACGATGTGCGCGGGCGCCGTGCTGGCCGGCCGCATCGGGCGCCTGGTGTACGGCGCCCGAGATCCGAGGGCTGGCGCCGCCGGGTCGGTTTGGGACGTGCTGCACGATCGGCGCCTCGGCCGGCCGGTCGAGGTCGTCAGCGGCGTGCTCGCCGACGAGTGCGCGGCGGTGCTGACCGAGTTCTTCGACCGGCGCCGCTAGCACGCCGTCGGGCTGGCACCCGCGGATCTCCTGGCTCAGGTAGGCTCGGCTCCGGTGGAGTCGCCTAGTGGCCGAGGGCGCACGCCTCGAAAGCGTGTGAAGGGGCAACCCTTCCGTGGGTTCAAATCCCACCTCCACCGCCACTTGGCCTGCCTGATGCCGGCTACAGGATGCTGCCTCCCCAGCTACCCCATCTCGCCCGCAGGTGATACGTGAGCAGCGCCAGGACCAGGCCGCCGAGGATGGAGCCGATGAGCAGCAGCCAGCGTGCCCGGCTGCCGCTTGCCGCCTGCAGGGCCCGCTCGGCCGGGTGACTCGCCAGTAGCTCCGGCAGCCTTGGCAGGTAGTGGACCACATGGATGATCACGATGATCAGCCACAGCAAGAAGGAATACTGATGGAGCTTCTGCAGGCGGAGGTCCGGGCCGGTGAGGGCCAGCAAGACGCCGGTACCCAGAACTCCCGCTGACGTGATGACCAGGGCAGGGCCGAGTACTCGCTGCAGTGTCGGCGGGGCTCCGCGGCGGACGTATGGCTGCGAGCCGAGGTAGTACCTGGAGAAGCGCCACGTCGTCGAGCCGGTCTTCAGGCAGACCGGGCCGATGAGAAGCATGCCGAGGAAAAAGTGCAGGCCGAACAGGCTTCCCATCAGCAAAGTCGTGATGACTTCCGCGCTGAACAGGATCAGCAGTACCGTGCCGGTAAGAGCGGTCAATCTGGCGTTGCCTGACGGGTTAGCCGTCAAGCCCGCGTCGCTACTGAGTTCCGAAGCGGGCCTCTCGGGACCGGGACGCTCACGGTTGTCCTCGCCTAGCTGCATGCCGAACCTCCCGCCATCTGCGGTAACCCAGTGATTTGACCGGCCGGCTATTCGAGTGGGCGGCGCCCTACTGCACTGGGCTCGCGCCCAGCGACCAGCCAGCCACCGATCACTGCAACGAGCGGCATACCGACGAGAATGAGCACCAAGTTGGCCACCGGGATGCTGGTCAGCGAGGACAGCGTGTCCAGCTGACTGGTCCGGAAGAAGCCGATCGCGGCGATGTACCCAGCCACAATTCCGACGACCGCCCCGACCAGTGCCAGGGCGCCGGCGGTGGTGGCAGAGATGGCCCGGCGTGCTGTGCGGCCAACTCCAGCAGCGGTGAGCGTGCGCAGATTGCTGGCGGTCTCGCTGCGGAGCAGGCCCACGCTCATGGCGAGGATGCCGAGCGCGAGCAGTATGCCGAAGGCGGTGGCGACGCTGAGGATCTCGGCGGACGTCGGAATGCTGTTGCGCGTCTCCACGGACAGGCCAGCCGCCGCTGCGGCGTGCTGGGCAGCGCTGATCTGGCTGGCCGTCGGCGGCTCCGGTGTCTGGATGAGCCAGCCGGCCGTGCTGATCGACAGGTGGAGCTGGCGCACGGCATGCTCGGTGATCACCGTGTTCGGCGCGGACGTACCGGACGGCAGCGCGCCGACGTGCTGGATGCTCGGATTTGCCAGGCATGAGCCGGGCACGCAGGAGCCTGGCCCTGGCGGGCCACTCTTATATACGCCGTACTGGAGCTGCATCCCAGTCAAGCCCGACAGGCCGGGCCGCATGGTGAGGATGTCGGCGTTTGCACTGACCTGCGCGGCGGCGATGCCGTAGGCGCGCAGCAGCCGGGGAGTGGCCACGTACACAGCTCCATCCCAGTTTCGCCCGGCCGCGACGCGCTGTAGCGCGGAGTCAGTTGACTCGAGCTGAACGACCTCCCGGGAACCCAGCGATGCCGCGATGCCGCCGGCCTCTGCTGCCATCGTGGCCAGCTGGGCGCTGGTCACCTGAGTCGGAATGATTCCGGTCGCGGTGCGGAGAAGGACAGTCACGCCCGGCAGCGGGCCTTTCGTGCCGCCGTGGTGCGTGCCGGGCGTACCGGCTAGCTGAGCGCTGCCGGCTGCCGGGTAGACGACTATCTGATCTGGAGCCAGGTTCGGCCCGACGTAGTCGAGCGGGCTGCCGAACCGTGCCGCGGCGATCACGCAGATGAGGACTGCGATGAGCAGGCTGATGCTGATTGCCCCGAGCGCGGCCCCCGAGCGCGCCCGGTACCTGGCTAGGTCCCGCAGCGCCAGCCGTATGACAATCGGCGCCCGCCGGGCGGCCCTGGCCAGCAGCGCCAGGCATGTCGGGGCGGCCAGCACCACACCGGCGCACAGCACGATCAGGCCCACGATCAGGGCGAGGAAGAGTGTCGACTTGCTGCCCGACTCCGCGGCGGCCGAGGTGGCCTGCTCACTCGCGAGCCCGATCAGGAAGAACGCGGCCACCAGCAGTCCGGCACCCGTCGGCGCGGCCCAGCGGCGAGCCCGCCGGGGTGCCGGTGGCCGCCCAGCGAGCGCGGCGACGACAGGTATCCGGGCGATCGTCCGGGCTGGTCGAACTGCCGCCAGATACGCCGCCAGCACGGCGAGCGCCATTGTCACGACGATCACCAGCCAGGGCAGCTGGAAGGCTCCGATGACGTGATGAGCGCTGGCTTCGGCGCGCGGGCGGTACGCCAGCCAGGCTGCGAGGCCGAGCGCGAATCCGGCCACCGCGCCGACGACTCCGGTCGCCACACCGTTGGCGCTGACCACAAGCCTGACGCTGGCCTTCGTGGCACCCTGCGCGCCGAGCATGCCGATCGAGCGCAGTCGGCGTTGCGCCAGGACCGTGAACCCGCCCACCGCAACCAGGGCGACAAGCAGCATCCCGAGCGTCGCCGCCGCGAGCGATATCGTCACCGGGTTGAGCACGTTGGTGCTGGGCGCCGACGTCCGCGACACCACGTTCGGGCCTAGCGAGCGGGGATTGACGCCCGGCGCGTCAAACAGCACAGTGACCAGCGTGGGCGCGCTGACCTGGCCAGGCGCGACGAGCGCGAACTCGTCAAGGAGATTCTGAGGGTTTGCCACGAGGCCGACAACGCGTCGGGACTCACCGGCCTTGCGCCAGATGTCGCCAATCTTCAGCCCGAACTGGGACGCCAGGCCGCTGGTCAGATCCACTTGGCCGGGACCGGCCGGATAGTGCCCGCTGGTCAGGGACAGCATCGGCCGGCCGAACGCTCCGTCCGGATCCTGCCCGCGCAGGCTGTAGGTCAGCACTGAACCCGGAATCGGGGCCGACTCGTTCTCGATCACGTCGATCCGGCCGAACCGGTGGGCCAGCGCCGCGATTTCAGCGGCAGCGCGCGGGCCTAGCGAAGGGAATGTGGCCATATCGGTCGCGGTGCCGAAGCCGGCGCCTGGCGGAGGCGGCGCGTTGGTGGCTACCGCCGATCCGATGAAGGTAGCCGCGACCGCGACGGTGATCAACGCCAGGATCAGCAGCTGCTGGCGCCACTCACGGCGCAGCAGCCGCCAGGCCCAGTGAACGACCGCGCGGCGCGCCGGGACGCCCCCATTGCTCGCCCGCGAGCGCACGGGGCGCTCGCGTACCGCGGCGCTCACTGCGGCCCGCCCGGCGCGAGCAGGGACTCCGGACCCGTTGCCGGGACCGCCTGATCGGTGACCTGGCCGTCACGCAGGAATACCACCCGGTCAGCCCACGACGCCAGCTGTGCGTCGTGGGTGACAACCACCGCAGCCATCCCGCCGTTCTTGCAGGCGTCAAGCAGCAGCTGCATGACCGCCTCGGCGTTGCGCGAGTCCAGCGCGCCGGAGGGTTCGTCGGCCAGCAACAGGCGACGCTCTCCCACCATGGCGCGTGCGATCGCTACCCGCTGCCGCTCGCCGCCCGACAGCTCGTCCGGGTAATGCTCGGCCCGCTCGGTCAGCCCCAGTTCGTCAAGCGCCGCCAGCCCGGCGGCTCGCGCCTTCCGCGCGGGCCATCCGTCGAGCTCGAGCGGCAGGCTCACGTTCTCTCCTGCGGTCAGGCCGGGCAGCAAGTTGAAGTCCTGGAACACGTAGCCGATCGTGCGCCGCCGCAGCCGGGCCTTGTCATTGCTTGACATGCCTGCCAGCTCCGCACCGCCCACGACTACCTGGCCTTCGGTCGGATCTTCCAGGCTGCCCGCGATCGTCAGCAGCGTGCTCTTGCCCGATCCGCTTGGTCCCATCACCGCGACCATCGCGCCTTCGTCCACCGACAGTGTGACTCGGTCGAGGGCGCGCACCGCGGCACCGCCCTGGCCGTAGACCTTCGACACCCTGCTGAGTACCAGCATGCTCATGCCCGTGCCCCCAGGTGCCGTCGCCGCTTCGGCAGCGGCGCGTTCGCCGGCCGGCACTGTGATTGTGAGTTCATGGCTGCCAGCGTTCCGGCCGGCGGCGGCGCGCGCCTCACGCGCCGGGGGTAGGGCGGCTCCCTCCTTGGAGGGACCCGGCGGCACATTGCGCGGAGATAGCCTGCAGTCGTGCTGGATCGTATGCGACGCAGAATCTGGGGGCTGTCAGCTCGGCTGATCGCGTCCTACATCCTTGTGACGCTCGCCGTCGTGGTGCTGGTCGAGGCGCTCGCGCTCGGCTTCCAGGTTCCATCGCTGGTTAACGGCACCCAGCTGCAGGCGCAGGTGGACGCCGCCGCGCGAAGCTACGGCCAGCAGCTCTCCACCCGCTATCCGGGCGGCGTCCCGGCCGGTACCGTGCTCGGCGTCCGCGGCCAGTCGGCGCAGCCGGGCCTGGCCCCGGCCCCGGACGGCACGCTGGTCGTTGCGGCGATCACGCGCCCGTTCCACAGCGACCAGGCGGTCTCGGCGGTCGTGGCGATCGCCGCCGACGGTACGGTCGTCGCGTCCTCCGTGCCATCCCGGTACCCGCCCGGACGGCCCGCGGCCGGCGAACTCCCCGTCCAGGCGTCCGAGGCGATCGCAGCTGGCCCCACCAACATGTACTTCAAAACCGGCAGCGTAGCCACGCCGTACGGCAGCGTCCTCATGACGGTCTGGCCGGCGCGCCTGGCGGGCATTGGCAAGCCGGCGGCAGGCGCGGCGGGACGTGTCGTCTACGTCTATGTCCAGGCGCCATGGTCGCCTAGGTTCATCAGTCCCTTCCGCGCCTGGGGCGAGCTGCGTCACCTCGGCGAGGCCGGCCAGCTGCTGTCGGGCCAGTACGCGCTGCTCTTTGCCATCGTGCCGGTCGGAGTACTGTTCGGGCTGCTGGCCTCACGCCGCCTCGTCCGCCGGGTGCGCCGCCTGGAACGAGCCGCCGTCGCGGTCGCTGACGGCGACTACACCATCAGCCTGCCCGTCTCAGGTCGGGATGAGGTCGGGCAGCTGGAAGCGAACTTCACCACCATGACCCGGCAGCTCGGCTCCGCGCTGGCCGCCGAACGGCAGCGCGCCAGCGGCGACGCGCGCGCCGCCGAACGAGCCCGGATCGCGCGGGAGATCCACGACGCGATCTCCCAGCATCTTTTCGCCTTGCGGATGATCGCCGGCGGTATGTGCAGGGCCGACCCGGACAATCAGCAAGCGCGCGTGATCGAGCGCATCAGCGAGGAGGCACTGCGCGACATGCAGGCGCTCCTGAGCGAGTTGCGTCCAGCCAGCCTGGACGGCGCCGGGCTCGCTCCGGCCCTGGAGGAGATCTGCGCGGCTTACTACGAGCGGCTCGGCGTCACTGTCGACGCCAGCCTCGACGATGTCACCGTGCCCGCGCCCGTCGAGCACGCCCTCCTCCGCATTACCCAGGAGGCCTGCACCAACGCCGTCCGGCACGGCAGCGCGCGCTGGCTTGCCGTGTCGATGACCCGCCAGGACGGGCACATTGAGCTGGCCGTCCGCGATACCGGCACTGGCTTCGACCCGGCCGCCCCGCACGCCGGTTCAGGCCTGGCCCACATCCGGGACCGGGTCGCCGAACTCGGCGGCACCGTGGAGATCGACAGCGCGCCCGGCCGCGGCGCAGCGCTCACCGTCCGGGTGCCCGTGCCATGACGATCCGCGTAGTGATCGCTGACGACCACCGCGTCGTCCGGGACGGGCTGTCCTACCTGCTGTGCCAGGAACCAGACGTTGAGGTGGCCGGCGAGGCCGGAGATGGCCGGCAGGCGGTAGACATCGTCGCTGCCACCCGCCCGGACGTGCTCCTACTTGATCTATATATGCCCGGACTCGACGGGCACGCCGTGCTTGCCGCACTTCACGACGCGCCGCACCGGCCCGCTGTCGTCGTGCTCACCTCCGCCGCCGACGACGAGCACCTCGTCCGCGCTGTGCGCGCCGGTGCGACCTCCTACCTACTCAAGACCGCCTCAGCCGAGCACGTCATCGCTGCTGTGCGCGACGCTGCCGCCGGCACCGCCAGCCTGAGCCCCGAGCTGCTGACCCGGCTGACCCAGGCACTCCGCCGGCCACCGCCGCCGGACCCGCTACAGCCGCTCTCACCGCGCGAACGCGAAGTACTCGGGCTGATCGCCCGCGGTCACAGCAACCGCCAGATCGGCCGGGATCTGGCGATCGGCGAGCAGACCGTCAAGACCCACGTCCGCAGCATCCTGACCAAACTTGGCCTGCAGGACCGCGTACAAGCGGCGATCTTTGCCCTCCGCCACCAGGCCGCTAGCGCCGAGCACCGGCCATAGCCACGCGGAATGCCGCCCGGGCAGCTCGCGTTGACGCTCCGATGAAGAAGATTGGCTTCCTGTCCTTCGGGCACTGGTCACCATCACGGGGCTCGCAGACGCAGTCGGCGTCGGACGCCCTGCTGCAGTCCATCGACCTGGCGGTCGCCGCCGAAGAGCTTGGCGCCGACGGCGCGTATTTTCGCGTGCATCACTTCGCCAGGCAGCTGGGTTCACCCTTCCCCCTGCTGGCAGCCATCGGCGCGCGGACCAGCCGGATCGAAATCGGCACCGCTGTCATCGACATGCGCTATGAGAACCCGCTCTACATGGCCGAGGACGCGGGCGCGGCCGACCTGATCTCCGGCGGTCGGCTCCAGCTCGGCATCAGCCGCGGCTCGCCGGAGCAGGTGATCGACGGGTGGCACTACTTCGGCTACCAGCCGCAAGACGGCCAGACGGACGCTGATATGGCACGGGAGCACGCCCGGGTGCTGCTCGAGGTGCTGCGCGGCAACGGCTTCGCGCAGCCCAATCCTCGGCCTATGTTCGCGAACCCTCCAGGCCTGCTGCGTGTCGAGCCGTACTCAGAAGGACTGCGAGACCGCATCTGGTGGGGCGCCGCGTCACAGCGGACTGCGGAGTGGGCGGCCGAACTGGGCGTGAATCTGCAGAGTTCCACACTCATCAACAACGAGTCGGACAAACCCTTCCATTTGCAGCAGGCCGAGCAGATCCAGGCATTCCGCGATGCATGGCAGAAGGCGGGCCACGAGCGCGAGCCGCGGGTGTCGGTGAGCCGGAGCATCTTCGCCCTCGTCAATGACCAGGACCGGGCCTACTTTGGCGAGCGCAACCAGGACACCGACGAGGTCGGGTATATCGACGCGGCGACACAGGCGATCTTCGGCCGCTCCTACGCTGCCGAGCCAGACGTACTCATCCGGCAGCTCAAGGAGGACGAGGCGATCGCGGCCGCCGACACCCTGCTGCTCACCGTGCCCAACCAGCTTGGCGTCGATTACAACGCCCACGTCATCGAGAGCATCCTCACCCACGTCGCGCCCGCCCTCGGCTGGCGATAAAGAGCCTGACGGCAAAGAGCGCACTGGCTAGAGCGGAATCGTTCCCGTCACGGTGGTTCCCGTCCCTGGCCGGGACCGGATGGCGATCGACCCGCCTAGCGCCTCTAGCCGGTCGGCCATGCCCTGCAGGCCGGAGCCATGGCCGCCGTTGGCCGGATCGAAGCCGCACCCGTTGTCGGTGATCTCGAACTCAAGGTGGCTTCCTGCGGCTGAGACCCGCAGCCGGACCGCGGTGGCGCCTGCATATTTCGCCACGTTCTGCAATGCCTCCAGACAGCAGAAATAGACAGCTGCTTCGAGCTCCTGCGGATACCGGCCGATGCCGCTCGCTTCGACGGTGACGGGCACCGCTGACCTTCTGGCCTGCGCCTCGAGCGCGGCGCCCAGGCCTCGGTCAGCAAGCAGCGGCGGGTAGATGCCATGCGCGAGGTCCCGCAGGTCCCTGGCCGCTTCGCCCGCCTGAGCTTGCAGCGCCCGCAAGGACTCGTGCGCCAGTGCCGGGTCCTCATCGAGCAGGGATTCGGTGAGCCGGAGCTTGACTGCCAGGGCGACGAGCTGCTGCTGGGCCCCGTCGTGGATGTTGCGCTCGATCCGCCTGCGCTCGAAGTCCTGCGCCGTCACCAGTCGCTGGCGAGAGGCCCTGAGCTCCTCGATGAGCCGCGCATTGCGCAGCACCAGGCCGGCCTGCCCAGCCAGGTCCTGGATCAGCTTGTCCTGCGCGGCGCTGAGCGGGCTGCCCGGCGGCATCCGCACGGTTAGTGCACCCAGCAGCTCGCCCCGGTGCAGGACCCGGACAGTCCGATCGGTCCTCGGCACCACCGGCAGTTCGTCAACGATCGGCGGGACGGCGTGCTGTGGCAGCTGCGCCGGCTGCACTGGCCACGCTGCCGCCCGATGCAAGTCCTGACCAAGCGCCAGCCACACCTCAGCGCATTGCGCGCCCGTGCCCTGCGCGAGGATCTGAGCCATCTGCCGGGGCACTTCCTCGGTCGCATAGGCGTCGGCCATCCGGCCGGAGAACTCGGCCAGCACCTCATACGGCGTGGCCCGGCGCCCGTAGACGACTCGGTTGGCCAGGTGCTGGACCCGCTGGCGAAGCGGCTGGAACGCCACCGCGACGACCGCTGCCGCCAGGGCGGCGAGGGTCAGGCTGTCGCGTCGGCCTACCAGGGCGCCGACGCCCGCCACGGTCCCGGCGTAGATCAGGGTGATGAACGTCGCGAGCGTCGCAAAGACGATGGCCTTGCTGATGACGAGGTCGAGATCGTAGAGGTGGTACTTCAGGACTGCCACCGCGATGGCGACGGGGATGAGTGATAGCAAGGCCAGCGCGTAGCGGCCGTTGCCGACGATGATGACAATTGAGATGACCACGGCGGCGAAGACAACCGTGACGGTGTAGACGAACCATTTCAGCTGCTGCCGCTCGTCTCCCCGCGCCCGCCAGAACCGCATGACCAGAGCGGTGACGCATGCCGCGACGACGGACAACTGGATGGCAAGGAACGGCTTGGCCACCGCTCCGGCGGCTGACTGGCCCGGCAGCAATGACGGCAAAACGCGGCCGGCGAAAATGCCGGTCACGTCGACGGACCACAGTGCCGCGGTGACGATAAGCACGCCATAGACGAAGGCCCCGTACCACAGCAGCCAGCGCCAGTGCACGGACGGCAGCCGGCCATCGGGGAACACCAGGAAGATTAGCCCGGTGACCAGGAAGATCAGGTGCGAGCTCAAGATCAGGTTGGCGAGATAGGCCGCTGCCGCGCCAAGGGGCAACGGCCCGGCCCGGTCCGCAAAGGACCGGACAGCCCAGCCGTCACAGGCGAGACCTACCGCGGCGAACGGACCGGATAGCAGCACGATCCAGCCGACGGTGTTGCGCGGCTGCCGCCAGACAATCAGCGAACCCATCGCCGTGAAGGTCGCGGGCATGAGCCAGGAGAACGGCGCGAAGAGCTGATCCGGGTCGAACGCGTTCCAGACGATGAGGCCGGCCGTCGCGAGCACCGCACAGATAACCCCGACCGCGACCGGGACACTGACCACCGGCCTGGCCCGGTCAGAGACGGTCGGCCTCGCAGGCAGCGCGGCCGCAAGCTCAGGATCCATCGGGCGCCTCTCCGCAGTGGCCGTCAGCACATCGTCGGATGCCGACCTGAACCAGCGCGTCAGCCGCCGGAGGGAAGCATGCGCCGGGCCCTCCGCCCGGAGGAGGAGGTAGCCACCGAGCGGCGGTGGTTACTACTAACTGGAGGACCTTCGTCGCCATCTGGATGACGATCCTGTGCGCCGGAGCCGGGCTGGTCTTGACCGCTGCGACATCCGTCGCGCTCTCCCAGCTTCCTGAACAACGCAGCGGGATAGGGTCCGCGGTCGTGCAGGCAATCCAGAAGACGGCGGCCCGTTCGGCACTGCTATCACGGGCACCGTGCTCGCCGCCGCCTACCACGCCCGCCTCGACCTGACCGGACTTCCGCCGGCCGCAGCTGCCGCTGCCCGCAGCAGCGTCTGCGGCGGCCTGGCCGAAGCCGGCCGCTTGAGATCGGCCTCACTCGGCCACTCGGTCCGAGCCGCGTTCGTACACGGCATCGACATCTCACTGCTGGTCCCGGCCGGGATCGCCGCCGTGGGCGTCATCCTGACGCTGGCTTTTCCTGCCCAGGTCCGCAGCGCTCGAGCTATCCGCGCCACCGAGGAGAGAGGCCGCACGTGCCGGCGAGCACTGACCAGGCGACGGCCAGCCCTGCGGGAACGCAAGAAGGCACAGACCTGTGCCGCGATCCAGACACATGCTCTGCGACTGTTTCGCGAGCAGGGATACGACGCCAGGACAATCGAGCAGATCATCCACGCCGCCGATGTCTCCGAGACCACCTTCTTCCGGTACTTCCCGACCAAAGAAGACCTCGTGCTCCAGGACGGCTACGATCCGCTAATTGTCGCGGCGTACCAGGCACAGCCACCCGACTTGCCTCCGATACCAGCCGTGCGCGCCGCGTTCCGGGCGCTGTTCGCACAGATGTCGGCTGAACAGCAGGCCGAGCAGCGGGAGCGCGTCACCCTCGTCCTTTCGGTCGCGAAGCTGCGTGCGGCGATGCTCGACCAGTTCTGCAAGGCCATGCAGCTACTGGCCGGCCCCATGGCCGAGCGCGCCGGGCGCAGTCCCGACGACGTCGCTGTGCGCACCGTTGCAGGTGCAGTCGTCGGAACCCTGATGGCCGTACTCGCCGCGATGGCCGGCGATCCTGGCGCCGACCTGGCACCGCTGATCGATGCGGCCATGGCGCACCTCGAAGCAGGCCTCTCGCTCTAAAGAGTCAACGGCTGGCGCCATGCGTGCGGCCCGGTCTGAGCGGCCCGGCCTGAGCGGCCTGTCCTGAGCGGCCGGTCCTGAGCGGCCGGTCCCCAGCCGCTCGTCAGTCGAGTTCCAGCACTCGGACATGCAGCACCGACCGCTGCTGCAGGGCGGCCCGCAGGGCGCGGTGCAGACCATCCTCCAGGTACAGCTCCCCGTGCCAGCTGATCACGTGCGGGAAGAGGTCGCCATAGAACGTCGAGTCGGTCGCCAGCACTGTATGCAGGTCGAGCACGTTCTTGGTGGTGATGAGCTGGTCCAGACGCACCGGGCGCGGCGGTATCTCTGCCCACTCGCGCCCGGTCCGGGCATGGTCAGGGTAGGGCCGCCCGTCCCCGACCTGCTTGAAGACCACGAAACGAGTCTAGATGAGCGCGCCGCGTCCCGCCGGTCCTGCGCAAGGCCCTGCTCACGGGGCCCTGCTCACGGGGCCCTTCTCACGGGGCCTTGCTCACGGGCCCAGCTCACGCGGCCCCGCGCAGCGCCGCCTACTCCGCCCGCAGAGCCGTCGCGGTCCGTATCCCGGCAGCCCAGCCTGCCGGGAGCAGCGCCCCCAGCACCGCGATAGCGACGCCGGCCAGTGCGAGCCCGGCCAGCTGCCAGGCGCCATAGACGCTGAGGAAGCTGTGCGGCAGCGTAAGGTCGGCGGCCGAGGCCATGATCGGCAGCACGTAGCGGTGAACCTCGATGCCAGCCGGAACGGCGAGCAAGCCCGCGACCAGCCCGGTGCCAGCGACCCAGCAGACGACCATCACGATGGTCTGCCGCGGCGTCATCCCGATCGCCTTGAATACGCCCAGGTCGTGTACCCGCTCCCGGGTATTCATGACGATCATGTTCAGTACTCCCAGCCCGGCGACTACCGTCAGCATCAGCGTGAGCATGCCGATGATGGCCTCCATCAGGTCGATGACGACCGACTTCCGGCTGTTGACCTGGGCGAAGTAGCTGTCCCCGAGGCGTGTCTGCAGCCCCTGCGCGTACCGTGCTGCCGAGTAGCCCGGCCGCAGTCCCACGTCGTACTGCGAGGGCACAGTCTGGCTCGGACCGGCAGCAGCCACCGTCTGAGTGCTGGTGATCAGGTCCATGCCGCGGTTGTCTGAGTCGAACACCTCACCAGCTATCTGCACCGGAATCGACCTGCCGTTGATCGTCATCGTGACGGTGTCGCCGACGGACTTTCCG
>DATHPF010000422.1:0-4278 GCA_035484155.1 Streptosporangiaceae bacterium | reverse complement strand
GGGGGAGAGCGTCACCACGCTGGGGGAGAGCGTCGTCGGGCTGGGGGAGTGCGTCGCCGCGCTGGGGGAGCGCGTCGCCGCGCTGCGCGTGCGGGTAGCCCCGCTGGGGGAGAGCGTCACCACGCTGGGGGAGAGCGTCGTCGGGCTGGGGGAGCGCGTCGCCGCGCTGAGGGAGTGCTTCGCCGCGCTGAGCGTGCGGGTAGCCCCGCTGGGGCAGTGGATTGCCGCGTTGGGGCAGTCCGTCGCCCCGCTGCGGCAGCGCCTCGTCGGGTTGCGGGAGCGAGGCGCCGCGTTGTGGCAGTCCGTCGCTCCGCTGAGGTAGTGCGGCGCCGGGTTGCGGGAGCGGGTCGCCGCGCTGCGCCAGCATGCCGCTACCCGGCAGCGTGTCGTCGGCCTGCGTGTCGTCGGCCTGCGGTTCGTCGGTACGGCGCTGAGGGACCGCCTCGTGGCGCCGGGGCAGTGCCTCACCCTCGTCGGCATCGCCGAGCGCAGCCAGCGCATCGCGGAGCCAGGGGAGGGTGTCGCGGCTGTGCGGGCGTGGTCCGGCCTGCTGGGTGAGCCCTTCGCCCTCAGGCGCGGCAGACTCGCCGCGTGGGGGCAGCGGCTGGAACGGCGACCACTGCGGCATTTCGTCCCCGTAGGAAGGTGATGAGTCCGCGTGCGGCTCATCGTGCTGCGGTAGTGGCTCACCGAACGGCTTGCCGCTGGGCAGGTCCCGGCTGCGCTGCGGCAGGGAAGCGCCGTCGTCCGGCTGCGGTTCCCCAGGCTGCTGCGCTGCTGGCTGGCTCTGGTCCGTCACGCTGTCGTATCGTAATGGGCTCGCGGAGCAGTTGGCGCGCGTTCTGCGATGATCACACCAAACATCCTTACGTCACCCATTCGTACTACTCGGCCGGCAGCATGCTCCTGAGGACGGCGATCAGGGCGTTCTGCTGGTCCTCGGAGAGGCGCTGCTCGGCGCGGATCGCGGACTCGACGCCGGGCGTCGAGGTTTCTGACTGGCCAGTCGCGTGCGGGTCTCTGTGCAGCAAGCCGGCCTGGGCCAGCAAGGTCTCGGCCGAGACGTTCAGCGCGTCGGAGATCAGGCGGATGACCCGTACCGATGGCTGATGCAAGCCGCGCTCGATCTGGCTCAGGTAGGGGTTGGAGAGCTTCGTTCGCTCGGCCAGCTGCCGCAGGGAGAGATTGGCGAGCTTGCGCTTGCTTCGGATGAAGGCGCCGAGCGCCTCCATCTGGGAGTCCCAGGGCTCCGTCATCGGGTCCTCTTCCATGCCGGAACTTGTCCTGAGGCGGACAGCCCTCGTTCGGGCTGCCCGCCTCAGGGGCTGGCTCTGCGACCTGCCGGTCGCTAGCCGACCAGGATGCTTACTTCTTGTCCGCGCGAGACTTGCTCGTGCTGGCGGTCTTGCTCGTGCTGGCGGTCTTGCTCGGGCTGGCCGCCTTGCGGGCGCTGGCGGCCTTGCGCGGGCCCGCCGTCTCGCCCGTGCTCGTCTTAGCCGTACTCGCCTTGGCCGTGGTCGCCTTGGTCGTGCGCGGCCTGGAGGCGCGCGGCTTGGCCGTCGGCGTGTCGTGGGCGGCGTCCGTCTCCGCAGCTGCGGCCTCAGCCGGTGCGGTCGTGGCTGCGGCTTCGACGTGAGCAGTCTCCGCTGGCGCCGTGCTCGTACGCCCAGGGCGGCGTGCGTCCTGGATCACCTGAGTCAGCTTGGCAACGCCGTCTGTGACAAACGGGCTGGCGGCGTGGAAAGCCTTGCCAGCCAGCTCGCGCTGCCTTGCAATGACCTGCTCTGCCAGTTCGCGCTGCTTGGCAATGACCTGCTCCGTCAGCTCGCGCTGCCTCGCAATGACCTGGTCCGTCAGCTCCCGCTGCCGGGCGAGTACCTGGTCCGTTACCGGACTAGCGGCATGGAGGGCCTTGCTGGTCAGATTGCGCTGGGTCGCAATGACGTGGTCGGTCAGCTCCTGAGCGCTGGCCCGCAGCTTTGCGGCGTGCGCCAGCGACGGCACTTGCACGGCCGGCCTGGTCGGCGTCGGGATGCTCGGGCGAACGGCCTTAGCTAGCTGGTTACCGGTCCGAATGACCTCGGCAACCGCCTCGCGGCTCTTGCGCATCTGGTCTTGACTCTTGCGCATCTGATCCTGGCCGCGCTGCACAGCGGCGTGCAACTGGTCCTGAACCTCCTGCGCGAGGGCGCGGGTGTCGATCATTGTCGTCCTCCTCATTAGCGTCGGTCTTGCAAACTATACCAAGCATACCGCGCAATATGCCAAGCGCAAATCGAGGGCGACGCGGTCGCGCCCGGTCGCACCCGGTCGCAGTGGATGTGCGGGGCGAATTGTTCCGTTGTGCGCGGTTGGAGATCGCCAGGACCACCGCCATGGGCAAGAGGTTGCACATGCTGCCCTAAGTAGGGCAGCAATGTCGCACCTGCTGCCCAAAGGCCCTGGGGACGCGACAAGACTGAGCCGACGGGACGCCGACGGGACAGAGCCTTGCCAGCCGAAAGGCGCCGAAACCCGCTCGCGGAGCACGTTGCCCGGCCAGCATGTCCGGCGCCCGGCGCCGCGGATGTCGTCGCCGGGGTTACACGCGGCAAAGACGAGAGCGTGGCGATGCTGCGACCCTCGGTCCTGTCCTGGTAGCGGCCATGGACGGCTACGACCGCTACCACCTGCCGGTGAGGCGGCTGGCTCGCTAGGAGTCCTGCACGATCTCGAGCCCGTTACCGTCCAGGTCGCGGAACGCGAACATCGGCGGCACGCCCGGCCAGCGCAGGACTTCGTCGGTGCTGACCCCGTGGTCGAGGAGGTGCCCGTGCAGGGCGTCGGCATCTGGTGTGCAGAGCCGGATGCCGGTCTCATGCCCGGCGGGCGCGTCGGGCTTGGCGGCGACCAGTGCGATCGTCGTGCCGCCCGCGGCGGGAGTGACTTCGATCCAGCGCCTGCCCCCGCCGAGGTCGACGTTCATAGACGCCGTCATGCCGAGAACGCCGGTATAGAAATCCAGGGCCCGGTCTTGGTCGCTCACCGGGACGCCAACCGTGCGCATGCTGCTGATGAGGTTCGTTGCCGTGCTGCCGCTCATCCGTCGGCCTCCGTTTCGTCTTGGCAGTCCGTCAGGCCTGGCCGTACATGAGCGAGCCAGGGGTCGTCAGGAGCTGGCCGGACTCCAGCCAGGTCTTAAGGCCCGAGAGGATCATTGGCCAGCCGCCGTAGATCTGGTCGTTGGCGTTCTCGCGGAGCTGGTCATGGGTCACGACGAGCTGGCACGAGTCGGCGACCTGCGTAATCTCCCAGGTCACCCGGCTGGCACCTTCGCTCTTGACCTCGTCGCTCCACAGCGCGGTCATGGTGTGCACCAGCCTGCGCGGCGGATCGACTTCGAGCACTTCACCCTCGCCGAGCAGGCCCGGCGTCGTCGGCTGGCCGAATTCCAGCCGAGCTCCCGGCGTCCAGTCCGATCTCACACCAGCGCCGAAGTTGTACTTGCTCCTAATCTCCGGGTCCGTGATCGCTTCCCAGAGGAGCTCTGGCGTGGTGCGGATGTAGATCTCGAAGATCTTCTCCATCGGTCTCTCCAGCTTCTGCTTGATCTCGCTGAGCGCGGCGGCCCAGGGCTCTGCGTACTTGCTGACCCACCTGTCATGGATGAGTCGGATCGGGACCGGGTTCAGGTAGTGGAGCTTCTCCCGCCCGCGCTTCCTGGTCACGATGAGGCCGGCCTCCTCAAGCTGCCGAAGGTGCTTCATTACGCCGAAGCGCGTCATCGCGAAGCGCTCCTCAAGCGCGCTGAGCGTCTGGCCGTCGGCGCGGAAGAGCTCGTCGAGCAGTTCGCGTCTCGTCGGATCGGCCAGGGCCTTGAACACCTCATCCACGGTTCGAGAATAGGTGACCGATTGGTCACATGTCAACCGGGGAGAGCTCGGCAGCCGACGGGCGTGGGAATTGCGGAGCGGCGTGAGGGAACGGCCGAGCCGCACGGGGAACAGCCGAGCGGCGCGGGGGAGCAGGGAGCGGCGTGAGGGAACGGCCGAGCCGCACGGGGGAACAGCCGAGCGGCGTGGGGGAGCAGCGGAGCGGCGTGGGGGAGCAGCGGAGTGAGCGCCGGAGCGCCCGGGCGTCGGTGCAATCTCGCCGCGCCAGGGCGTGCATTCGGGCAGAAACGGCATTGGGCGGGGCGCATGCCGGGACAGCCGCCACGGCGGGCTACCGTGCACCACATGTCTGCTGTCTGGCCAGCGGTGTCGTACGAGCAGTGGAGCGACACCTGCGACACACTGC
>DATHPF010000421.1:0-2387 GCA_035484155.1 Streptosporangiaceae bacterium | reverse complement strand
GGCCGCACGCGAACAGGTCATCTTGTTCAACATCGTCACGACGGCCACGGTGGGCATCGGCGTGGTCGTGCTGTACCTCGCCCTCTTCATCATCATGCTCGCCTCGGCGCTGCTCCTCGTGCCAGGAGACCTTCTTAGCATGCAGCTCGGCTACCCCGCTGGCGCGGCGGATCAGGTCAGGCTCGCCTGGCTGGCCACCTCGATCGCGACACTCGGCGGCGCGCTCGGCGCCACGCTGGAGAGCCATGAGACCGTGCGCGAGGCCGCGTACACCTATCAGCCGGATACACGGCTGGCCGCTGCCCCGCCCGAGCAGGCACCGAACCCCTGAGCACGATCGCCGCCGGGGCGCCGTCCCTGAGGCCGCGCGACCGTGCGACTAACTGAACGGGGGATGCGGCCCAGGCGCCAGCCCCGGCAGTATTCCTGGGTGAGGACAGATTCCTGGGTGAGGGCAGGAGGCATCGGCGGACGGAGGCGATGATTTTCGGCACCGGCGAGATCGCCGTCCCGGCCCCCGCCCCATGAGCCTGGCGCTCCGGCGCAGCCAGCGGGCCACTCAGATCAGCGCCGCGGCACGGACGATCACCCAGCGCGCGCCAGTGACCCTGACCCTGGCGCGGCACCGGGCCCAGCCAACGGCCGCGACCATAATCCGGCTGACCGCCTGCGCGGTCTTCGCCTACCTGATCGCCTTGCCGGTGCCGGAGACCTCGCCTCCCGTGCTGGCGCCGCTGACGGCGATTCTCGTCCTGCAGGTCAGCATCTACCAGACGCTGTTCAGCGCGGTGCGCAGAGTCGCCGCCGTGGTGACCGGCGTCCTGATAGCGCTCGGGCTGTCCAGATGGATCGGGTTCACGTGGTGGAGTCTCGGGCTCACGATCACGCTCGGGCTCGCCGTGGGGTACGCCCTGCGGCTGCGCGAGGCCGTCCTCGAGGTCCCGATCAGCGCGCTGCTCATCCTGTCGGTCGGCAGCAAGGCAGCGGCGACCAGCAGGATAACCGAGACGCTGATCGGCACGGCGGCCGGGCTGATCGCGGGATTCGTCCTCACGGCGCCGCGGGTGGAGCCGGCCGAGGAAGCAATCGCGGACCTCGCTCGCACGATGGCCGACCTGCTCGACTGGATGGCGGCCGGGCTGAACGACGGATCCGTTAATGACTCGGTGCGCGCCTGGCTCGACCAGGCTCGCGCCCTCGGCAACGAGATCAGGAGGGTGGACGAGGCACTTGCGCAGGCCGAGGAGAGCACCAAGCTCAACCCGCGCAGCATGCGGCTGCCATACAGCACGGTGACGCTGCGACAGAGCCTGGAAAACCTGGAGCACTCGGCGATCACGGTCCGGGTCCTTGCCCGGTCGCTCACCGATACCACCCGGCTCGCCGGTGACGACAACTCCCTCAACGATCCGGACGTGCGCCGCGGGCTCGCCGACACGCTGCGGGAGCTGTCCGCCGCGGTGCGGACCTACAGCAGCCTCGCGACCGAGTTGGACGCGCACGGTCACGAAGTGCTGAAGGCTGACCTGGAGCGTCACCTGGCCGCGGCGCGCGACAAGCAGGACCGGCTCAGCGACCTGCTGGCGTCCGCTCCGGCGGTCCGCCCGGTCGGGTGGCCGTTGCGGGGCGAACTGATCAGCCACCTCGACCGGCTCAGGTCCGAGCTTGAGGCAGGCGCTCCGGACCAGCGGCCCCGGCCGCGACGCGACCGCTCCTGGCGGCCGCCACGGCCGAGCTGGCAGCGAGTGCCGCCCGCGTTGCGCAAGCTTAGGAAGTAATCGGCTCCACCGGCCCGGAGCGGGATGACCGCTATACGCGCCGGTATATCTGCAGATCGCGGGCGGCGACCAGGAACTTGGTTCCCGCCGACTGCGGCCCGGACGGCACGGGCACAAAGGCGGTGTCGAAGTCCAGCAGCCACTGCTCGCCCCAAGGCCCGCCGGGGAGCACGAACGTCACGTCCTCATAGTGAGCGTTGAAAAGCAGCAGGAATGAGTCGTCGCTGATCCGGTGACCGCGGCGATCCGGATCAGGCAGCGCGTCACCGTTGAGGAAGACGCCGAGGGACTTGGCGAATCCCGTGTTCCAGTCCTCCGAGGTCATCTCCGCCCCGTCCGGCCGGAACCACCCGATGTCGGACAATCCGGTATCAAAGATGGGGCGTCCCTCGAAGAAGTGACGACGCCGGAAGACCCCATGCCGGTGGCGGAAGGCGACAAGCTCAGCACAGAAGTCCAGAAACTTCCTGTCAGCGTGCTCCCAGTCGAGCCAGGAAAGCTCGTTGTCCTGACAGTAGGCATTGTTGTTGCCACGCTGAGAATGGCCGAGTTCGTCACCGTGCCGCACCATGGGGACGCCCTGGCTCACTAGGAGGGTCGTTATCAGCG
>DATHPF010000420.1:0-8189 GCA_035484155.1 Streptosporangiaceae bacterium | reverse complement strand
GGTTGCGGTCCAGCACCACGCGGGGCGGCAGCAGCGGGTGGGCCGCCCGCCCCTGCCACACCGCGAACAGCGCGCCAAGCACCACGCCGGCGGCCAGGAACCCCCAGGTGGACGGCGCGTGCCAGCTGTGCGCTGCCGCGTTGGAGAACCCGTAGACCAGGCAGAACAGGGCGCCGGAGACCAGTAGCACGCCGGGGATGTCGAGCCTGGGCTTGTTCTGGGACCGCTGGCGCTGCAGCAGCAGCGTTCCGCCGGTGAGAGCCACCGCGGCGAAGATCAGGTTCACGTACAGCGTCCACCGCCAGGACAGGTACTCGGTCAGTGCGCCGCCGAGCAGCAGGCCTACCGCGCCGCCGGCTCCGGCGATCGCCCCGTAGACAGCGAACGCCCTGGCGCGGTCCTTCGGCTGTGTGAACGTGGTAGTCAGCAGCGACAGCGCCGACGGCACCAGGAGCGCCGCGAACGCGCCCTGGCAGGCCCGCGCGGTGATCAGCATGGTGAAGTTGACCGAGGCGCCGCCAATGGCGGAGACGCCAGCGAACCCGGCCAGACCGGTCAGGAACGTGACCTTGCGGCCGAACAGGTCGGCCAGCCGGCCGCCGAGCAGCAGCAGGCTGCCGAACGCCAGGGTGTAGGCGGTGACCACCCACTGCCGGTCCACGGTGGTGAAGTGCAGGGCGCGCTGCGCTGACGGCAGCGCAACGTTCATCACCGTCAGATCCAGCACCACCATCAGCTGTGCCAGGCCGATCACGCCCAGGATGAGCCACCGCCGCCGGTCCCAGGCGTTGTCGGTGGACGTGACACTAGACATGAGATTCACCGCTTCTCTGTTCCTCTGGTGTCGCTGTCGCAACTGCATACGGCAGAAGTTTGATACACTCACGATGTGATTACTGCATCAATAGTGCAACGAATTTGGCGGATCGTCAAGGCTGCGGCCGGGTCACGATGAGCCCCCCGCCCGCCGCAAAGAGTCCGCCCGACGCGGCGACCCGGCCGCCTGACCCAGCGAGTCCGCCGCCGAGGCCGTACTCGTCACAGGTGCGGGACGAGCAGGCCCGCAGTACCCGGCGGGCGATTGTCACCGCGGCTCACGACCTCTTCTTGGCCCAGGGTTACGCGGCCACGACGATCGACGGAATTGCGGAGGCCGCGCACGTGAGCCGACGTACCGTGTTCAACTCGGTGGGCGGCAAGGTGGCCTTGCTCAAGCTGGCCCTGGATTGGGCCATCGTCGGCGACGACGAGCCGATAGCCCTGGCCGACCGCCCGGCGATCAAGGCGATCCTGGCCGAGCCGGACCCGCGGAAGGCACTCTTGCTCTGGGTGCAGGCCGTGGCCGATGTCGCCGCCCGCACCGCGCCGCTCGGCGAAGTTCTCATCGCCGCAGCCGATATGGACCCGGCGGCAGCACAGCTGCTCGCCGAGGCGAATGCCAACCGGATGTTGGGCGCTTCATTGTTCATCCGGTATCTCGCGTCCCTGGACGGACTGGCCGTCGGCATGACCGAGCAGCGCGCCGCCGAACTCTGCTGGGCGCTCACGGACGGACACCTATATCGGCTGCTGGTCGTTCAGCGCAGCTGGAGCACCGCCGACTTCAACCGATGGCTGTCCGACAGCCTCGCGGCGGCACTGCTGCCTACATAACTGGGCGCTCAGAGGGCCGGATCCCCGCGGGCTCGGTGTGCGGACCGGGATGGCCGGCCCTCGCTCAGCGGGCCGGCCGCCACATTGTCGTCACGACAGGCCCGCCGCCGGGAAAGCAGAACTCGCCGTGCGGCTCGAAGCCCACGCTGGCGTACCGGTGGTCATTGACAGGATTGGAAGACTCTAGGTAGGCGGCCAGATGCTCGGCATCGATCTGCTCAAGGTCGTGTCGAAGCAGACGCATGCCGATCCCCTTCCCCCGGTGATCTGGGTGGGTACCCAGCAGCGACAGGTAATAGTGCGGCTCTCCGCGCGGGTGGGCGGCATCGAATCGGCTAACCAGCTGCAAGTAGGCGGCAGCAGTGGGACCAAGGCGATCAGAGGCCAGATCCGCCAGGCGCTGCTCCTGCCCTGGCGTCATCTCTGTGCCGCCGGGCGGGATCCAGACGGAGACGGCCTCCCCACCGCCGGTCATCCCAGTGCTGGGGTATCGCAGTGCCCCCTCCACAAATACCCGCCAGAACACGGCGTGATGCGCCGTACCGCCACTGGGGAGTGCCATCGCATGTGCCCACAGCGGGTCGCGCGCGAACGCCAGCGTGACGATCGAGGTGACAGCGTCAATATCAGCGGCCGATGCGCGCCGCACCGGCAATTGGCCGGTCATCCTGTGGGCAGAATGTCGATGTCGAACTCGTTGCCCTCCGGGTCAGCCATGCATCGCCACTGGAAACCCTCAAGCTCGCGGGTGCTCCCGGGCTCAAGCCACCGCCCGCCGAGCGTCTCGACCTCGGCAGTGGCCTGGTCCAGATCCTCGACCATCAGATCGAGGTGCAACCGGTTCTTGCCTGCCTTCCCTTCACGTACGCGCTGGAACCCCACGGTAAGGCCGGCCTTGGTGGCCGAGAGAACCACGAACTGGCCGTCTCCTATCGTGGTCTCCACGCCAACACCCAGCAGTTCGCACCAGAACCGTGCGAGCCGTTCAGGATCGACGGCGTCCACGACGAGGTACCCCACAGAAGCTGGCATCGTCCCTCCGCGCTGCGATGATCAACATTGCAGACCCGCTACCAGTCTCGCACCCGGTCAACTTCGGGCTGGCCACGCATGACGCAGATCAACACCACCGGGCAATGCGAGGAGGCCATCACCGGCGACACCGCCGGCGCGAACAGCATTTTGCTTGACCGAGACTGTGCTCTCGCCTTCAATCACGCGGACTCGCAGATACAGAGTTGAAGCGGCGTATCCACCTCAAATGGCCGGCCGGACCAGTCGCCGAAGCGCTCGACGAGCCTAAGGCCGCCGAGCGAGACGAGCAGCGGCAGCTCCTGCGGGAAGATGCTCCTGATTTCGAGCGGTGCGACGACGAAGTCGGGCTCGGAATTAGTCGAGAGGTACCACGTCCCGCGGGTAACTTGGGCGGGCGCATCGTAGATCTCAGCGACATCGACGCTGACGTTGCCACGGTCGGGATCCATGAACGACAACGACTCCCGGTTGCGCCGCACGCCATCGGCGTCGGCAAGGAGGCGCACGCTCGGGTTGAATACATCGAAGACGAACCGTGCGCCAGGTGCCAGGTGTCTTCGAACCGACCGGAAGCAGCTCACCAGATCCGCAGCCTCGTGCAGATGCAGCAGGGAATTGGCTGTGATGAACACGAAGTCGAACGTGCGGCCCAGATCGAAGGCCCGCATGTCGCCCTGCATCCATTCCACAGCTACACCGCGCTCGTTCGCCTTACGCTGAGCCTCAGCCACCATGTCTGGCGAGAAGTCCAGGCCTACGCACGGATGCCCGTCGCACGCGATGAGGATCAGCTTGTGCCCGGTGCCGCACCCGAGTTCCAGTACGCGCCCGCCTTGGCGATCGGCGGCGGCCCGGTAGAAGTCGACTGCGGGCCCGCCGCCAGCGAACATTAGGTCGTACAGCCTCGCGTGCGAGTAGAACGCTTCACTCAATTAATCGCCTCCTCCTTTCCGACTCATCCGCAGCTGGCGGTGGTGGCGTCGCTGCACGCCAGGGGCGGGCCAGTGGGCGCTCAAGGACGCACTGCTGCCTCATTAGTCAGTGAGTGGCGAGCCGGCTCGCCGGTTAAGGGCACACGCGGCCGTTGCGCTCGAAGGCCGCGTGCGTTAGCGGCATCAGGTCGGCCCAGATCCGCTCCATCTGCTCGGCTACCATCTCGATCTCTCGCTGCGGGAAGGACGGGAACGTCGCGTCATCGTCCCGCACCCGAAGCGAGAGGAAGTTCATCAGGGCGCGCGCATTGCACGTCGCATACATCGAGGAGTAGAGGCCGACCGGCAGTACCGTGCGGGCCACCTCGCGGGCCACGCCGGCGTCCAGCATCTCCAGGTATGCCGTATAGGACTCCTGGCAGGACGTCACTACCGCGTCGGTCACCAGCTTGTGCTGCGCCGCCGTGCCCTCGGTGAACACGTAGGCCCCCGGCTTGCCGCTCTGAACTAGCTTGCGATCCCGGCCTGGCACGTAGAAGACCGGCTCGAGCTTGCGGTACCTGCCACTCTCCTCGTTGTAGCTGAAGGTGCGGTGCCGCATGAACTCGCGGAACACGAAGATCGGCGCGCTCACATAGAAGGTCATCGAGGAGTGCTCGAAAGGCGTGCCATGCCGATCGCGCATCAGGAAGTTGATCAGCCCGGCCGATCGCGCGGTATCGCCGTTGACGTCGGCCAGTGACTGCTCGCCCTTGGTAGAGACCCGGGCGGCCCAGATTACGTCCGCATCCGACGCCGCGTGCTTGACGAGCTCGACGGTCATGTCGCTGCGGAAGGTGATGTCCGGCACCCTCGCCATTGTGCCCGCCGGCGCGGTCGTGTCCATCGATACGGTCATCTCCATCGGTGCACCCTCCTGGCAAGTCGGCCCGAGACCATCATGCCGGCCACTGCTGACAATCGGTGCCGGGACACCTCGGCCGCGGTCACCAGCCGCGAATTAAGAGATCGCTTAATCGCGCGTCGTCCGCTCCTGCTAGGCGGGGTTAGAGTCGAGTATCGACAAGTGGTCCGAAAGGATTGTCCGATATGAGTGCAGATCCTGCTGAGGCGCTTGATGTGCTTCGAAATGTCTGGAGCAGCCATGGCCAGACCGCCGCGGACTTGGTCGACCCGAGCGGCGAGCAGAAGTCCTGCAAGCGGATGGACGAGGCCGGCGTCGGGTACGAGGACTTCGCCGCTGGCGAGCAAGACCTCAACTCCGCCTGGCGGGCCAGGCTAGAGCGCGAGGGCAAGCTCGACCGGTCCGGAAAGACAATTCGTGATCTTGTCATGGGGTCGGCTGACGCGAGCTGACCCGAGTATCTGACGGCGAGGAGATTCGCTCGGTGGAATATCCGGCAACCGTCGGCGAACTGGCCGAAAGCCTGCGGCACGGCAGCTACCTTGCTGACCGCGGGCTCACCACCTCCCTGCTCGTGTCGCTCTCGCTGCACCGGCCGCTGCTGCTTGAGGGCGAGGTCGGAGTTGGCAAGACTGAGGTGGCCAAGGTTCTGGCCGAGGTCTACGGCCGGACGCTGATCCGCCTCCAGTGCTACGAGGGCATCGACACGAACCAGGCGCTGTACGAGTGGGATTATGCGCGTCAGATGCTGCAGATCCGGGCGCTATCGGAGCGCCAGGCGGCCGACGACCAGGCTGTCGACAAGCTTTTTGGCCCGAAGTTCCTGCTGGAGCGCCCGCTGCTCGCGGCCGTGCGAGCCGGCGACCAGGCGGTCCTGCTCATCGACGAGATCGACCGGGCCGACGACGAGTTCGAGGCCTTCCTGCTGGAGGTGCTGTCTGACTTCCAGATCAGCATCCCGGAGATCGGCACCATCAAGGCGCCGTCGGCCCCCGCGGTGATCCTCACCTCCAACAGGACCCGAGAGCTCCACGACGCGCTGCGCCGTCGCTGCCTCTACCACTGGATTGGCTACCCCGCCGCCGAGCGCGAGGTGGAGATCGTCCTCATCCGCGAGCCAGCCGCCGCCGAGCAACTCACCCGCAAGGTTGTCGCTGCCGTGCACCGGCTGCGGGAGCTCGAGCTAGCTAAGCCGCCCGGCGTCGCGGAAACCATCGACTGGGTCCGGACGCTGACCTTCCTTGGCGAGACCGAGCTGACGGCGCAGGCTGCTGACGACACTCTCGGCGCTGTCGTCAAGGACCGTGACGACCTTGACCTCGTCCGCGAGAACCTGGCGGAGATCACTTCCGGTGCCTGAGCAGGCCGTCGCCCAGGCGCCGTTCGCCGCGCTCCTCGTTGATTTCTCCCGCGAGCTGCGCGCAGCAGGACTGACCGTGGGCACCGGCGATGTGCTGGCCTACTGCTCGGCGATGGTGCCGCTCGATCCGTCCGATCTGCTGGACCTGTACTGGGCCGGCCGCACGACGCTAGTCAGCCGGCGCGAGGACATCAGTACCTATGACCGGGTATTCCGCCAGTTCTTCCTCGCCGACGGGGCGCCTGCGGCAGCCATGCTGATGCTCAAGGCGACCGACGCCGCGGAGGCGCAGGCGGCCCTTGTCATGCCCGGTACTGAGCCAGGACCGGAACAAGACGAGGAGAAGCCCGTCCTCGGCTGGATGGCCTCCGACGTCGACGCGCTCAAGCACCGGTCATTCGCCGCGTGCACGCCAGCCGAGCTGGCGGCTCTGCGCCGGATCATGTCCAGGATCCGGCTGACGCCACCGCGGCGCCGAACCCGCAGGACGAGGCCGGCCGCCACTGGGCGTACGCCAGACATGCGCAAGACCATCAGGGACTCGATGCGGATGCACGGCGAGCCGTCCAGGCTGTTCTTCCGCCAGCGCAAGACCCGGCTGCGTCCGCTCATCCTCATCCTCGACGTGTCCGGCTCGATGGCCGACTACTCCCGGCACCTGCTCCAGTTCGCGCACACGGCCCGGCACTCGGCCGCCAAGGTCGAGGTGTTCTGCTTCGGCACCAGGCTCACCCGCATCACCAAGGCGCTCGAGCACCGGCGGCCCGACAGCGCGCTGGAGCAGGCCGCCAGGGCAGTGGTCGACTGGGATGGCGGCACCCGGATAGGACAGTCACTGGACACCTTTGTCCGGCGGTTCGGCCGCGGCGGACTGTGCCGCGGCGGAGTCGTCGTCATCTGCTCGGACGGGCTGGATCGCGGGGATCCCCAGCAGCTCGCCGATGCGATGGCCCGGCTCTCCCGATTGTGCTACCGGATCGTCTGGCTGAATCCGCATAAGGGTAACGACCAGAATTTCCGCCCAAGCACACTGGGCATGATGGTGGCGGCGCCGCACATTGACCTGCTGCTCTCCGGGCACGACCTGGCTAGCCTGGAGCAGCTAGCGGCGATGCTCCCGGAGCTGCACTGACCGAGCAGCACGATGGGGCCGCACTGACCGGGCGCGCCTGACCGGGCGGGCCTGACCGGGCGGGCCTGACCGGGCGCGGCGCCGACGGGATTGGGCTGACGAGGGTATGAGGAGCGACCCGTGAGGTGGAGTGTCGGCATCGAAGCCGAAGGCGACCGGATCCTGACACGCGAAGAAGTTGTCGAGCTCGCTGACGCCGTCGCCGTCAGCCACGGCATCGCTACCGGGATCGGGGCCAGCCGTTACGGCGCGAAGCTCGTCGTCGAAGCCGACAGCCGCGACGACGCGATCGGCCTGGCCACAGAGCGCTTCCAGGCCGCGGTGGCGACTGCCGGATTGCCGCCCGCGCCGGTCGTCCGCACCGAGGCCATCAGCGAGACCGAGGAAGAGGACGACTTCCAGTGATCAGGCTCGGCTCGCTGGCTGGGTATCCGTTCGAGGGCCCGCGGCTGCTCGGCGGCTGGACGCCGCCGGCGGAAGCCGCAGTCTACGCAATCGTCTACAAGCCTGATCCTGACACCAAGCCGGAACGCTACGCGGTCATCTACGCTGGCCACTCCGACGACCTGAGCACCGAGCGCTTCCCGTTCCAGCACCCGAAAGCCAGCTGCTGGATCAGCCGGGCCGGCTCGAAGTGGAAGGTCTACGTCTGCACGTACGTGGTACCCGGCGGGACCAGGCCGCATCGCGAGCAGATCGCACGGGAGCTCCTCGCCACCTACCACCCCAGCTGCAACGCCGAGCAGTATGACAACGCCTGGGAAGACCACTGGATTGGCGAGTACTGGGCACCGACCACCGGGCCGGTCACCCGCCGCGGCCCTGATCAATCCGGCCATTCCTGACGGCTTCATGATCCCGAAAGTTCCGACACAGCGGAGTGTGCCGGAACTTTCGGGATCATGAAAAGCACCGCCTGCGCACCCGGACGCGGCCTACGCGGCCTACCTAGGTGCGTAGCCCACCGCGTCGTGCAGCCGCGACCGGCGGGTACCCGAGGCGGGCCGGGCGGGCTCCGGTACGGCAGGCTCCTCGGCGCGCGGCGTGACGTCGGCGACGATGTCCTCGGCCATCCCGTACAGCAGCGGCAGCGCCCCGGCGACCACGCCGCCGGTCCGGTTGATGTGCCCGACGCCGGGTCCGATCAGCTTGGCGTGGCCGACGATGCTGCCA
>DATHPF010000419.1:0-1885 GCA_035484155.1 Streptosporangiaceae bacterium | reverse complement strand
GGCGGCGGCGTGATCAAATCCGACTCGCACGCCGACCTGCTCCGGCTGGCCGAGCTCGCGCAGGCGCCGGTGACCACGACACTGATGGCCCGTGGCGCGTTCCCGGACCTGCACCCGCTGGCTCTTGGCATGCCGGGCATGCACGGCACGTACCCCGCCGTTGCTGCGCTGCAGGAGGCTGACGTCGTCGTCGCCCTTGGCGCACGGTTCGATGACCGGGTCACCGGCAAGCTATCGGCATTCGCGCCGCGTGCCCGGATCGTGCACGCCGACATCGACCCGGCCGAGATCGGGAAGAACCGCCGGCCGGATATCGCCATCACCGGTGACCTGCGGCTGACGATGGGCCGGCTGGCCGACGCGGTCGCGGCCGAGCTGGCCCGCGGGAACCACCCCGACACCGGCACGTGGCTGGCCACGCTGGACGGATGGAAGTTCCAGTTCCCGCTGCGCTACACCCAGGACCCGGATGGCCCGCTGAAGCCGCAGTACGTCACCGAGCGGCTGTCGGCCCTCACCGGCGGCAACGCGATTGTGGTGGCCGGGGTCGGTCAGCATCAGATGCACGCATCGCAGCACTACTCCTTCACCAAGCCGCGCAGCTGGATCAACTCCGGCGGCGCGGGCACCATGGGCTTCGCGGTCCCGGCCGCGATGGGCGCTCAGGTGGGCCGCCCCGGCGAGCTGGTCGTGGCGATCGATGGCGACGGCTGCTTCCAGATGACCGCACAGGAACTGGCCACCTGCGCGATCGAGAAGATCCCGATCAAGGTGCTGATCTTCAACAACGGCTTCCTTGGCATGGTGCGCCAGTGGCAGGAGCTGTTCTACGACGAGCGCTACTCCTCGGTCGAGCTCGGTACGGCCATCCCGGACTACGTGAAACTCGCCGAGGCCTACGGCTGCGTCGGGCTGCGCTGCGACCGGGCTGACGAGGTGGACACGGTGCTCGACAAGGCCCTCGCGCCAAGCGACGTGCCGGTGGTCGTGGACTTCAGGACGCACGACCGGGAAGGCGTCTTCCCGATGGTGCCGGCCGGCAAGCCGAACGACGACATTGTGCTGGGCCCGGAGTTCAACGAGGACGAGCAGCGCGCCGCGATGCGCCGAGAAGTGAAGGGATGACCCGATGAGCACGCACACCCTGTCGGTCCTGGTGGAAAACAAGCCGGGCGTGCTGTCGCACGTCGCGGGCCTGTTCTCGCGGCGCGCGTTCAACATCTCCTCACTCGCCGTCGGGCCAACTCACGACGAGCGAGTCAGCCGGATCACGATCGTGGTCGACGGCGCATCGACTCCAGTCGAGCAGGTCAAGACCCAGCTCGACAAGCTGGTCCGGGTCCTGAAGGTCGTGGAGCTGCACGAGGGCACGGCGGTCGAGCGCGAGCTGGCATTGATCAAGGTGCGGGCCGATCCGGCGCTGCGCGGCCAGCTCCTTGAGGTCGCCAGTGTCTTCGGCGCCAGCGTCGTGGACATGGGCCCGACCACGCTCGTGCTGGAGGCGGTCAGCAGCCCGGCGAAGCTCGATGCGCTGCTCGCCATGCTCGACACCTACGGCACGTGCGAGCTCGTTCGGACGGGCCGCATCGCGCTCGCCCGCGGCGCCGGCGTCATTACCGACGGCAGCCCGGCGCTGTCTCCAGTGTCACAGTCTCCCGTACCAGGAGCAACTGTGCCTGGATCAACCGTGCCGACCGCGCACGATCCAGCCCAGTCAGCGGCCTGACCACCCCGTTCCCAGCAGTTAAGTCTTTTACGAGAGGACGTTTCCCGACATGGCCACCGTGTACTACGACACCGACGCAGATCTCGGCCTGATTCAGTCCCGCAAGATCGCCGTGCTCGGCTACGGCTCGCAGGGCCACGCGCACGCGCTCAGCCTGCG
>DATHPF010000418.1:0-3069 GCA_035484155.1 Streptosporangiaceae bacterium | reverse complement strand
ACATCGATGCCGAAATACATGATCTCTATGAGGTACTCGCCCGGCTCCTTGGGCCCGCATGATCACCAGCCATGGCGACCGGACGAAGGCGCTGCGGCGCATGATGGAAGCCCTCGGCGGCAGCCTCGAGCCAGCAGCAATCGCGCAGCCGGGTGTGCGGCCAGACCTGGCGAGCAAGGCGCCGCCGCCATGACACGCGGGACATGCACTGGCGATCGGCTATCACCGGATTCTGGCGTGGCAATGTCACCACCCAGCGAAAGGCGTAGTAGGGCTCGTAGTCGTCCATCAGTTCCGGCTCGTGCTGCCGCGGGCTGGACTCGCCAAACTGGCTCACCTTCAGGAACCCTGCCCGGAATGGTAATGCCATCTATACCAGTGCGGAGCGTTAGTGAGTGGTGCTGAGAGATAAAAGCGCAGCTAGAAGCCGGTGTCGCGGTCCTGACCTTGGGTGCTCGGCTTCCCTGATAAGGAAGAGGCCGGAGGTTCAAGTCCTCCCAGGCCCACCGAGGTCAGCCCATTTGATGGTCGTCCGGAAAGCTCGTCCGGGCGGGTCCTCTCGCCAACTGTCGGCTTGCTTATCACAGTGGACGCGTACTCTACCTGTACTACATATCGTGATACACTTATGGTATGTCGTCGGCCATCAGCGTCCGCCTGGATCCCGAAGTGCTACGCGCGCTGGCGCAGCTCGAGACGACCGGCGTGAGCAGATCTGACGCGATACGCCGGGCAATCCTCGATAGCGCTAGTCGCCTCAGGAAGCGCTCCGAGCTGGCCGCCGAGGCGGCAGCTCTTGAAGCTGATGAAGAGGACAGGCGCGAGATGCTCGAGGTCGCAGCGTTCATGGAGAGCATGCGTGCTCCGCGGTGACATTCACGAATTCCGCCCGCCACGCGGACCTGGGCAGGAGCAGCAGGGGCGCCGGTACGGGGTCATCGTGCAAGCGAACGAGCTGCTGCCGCGGTCGGTCATTCTCGTAGCTCCGACGTCGCACAGCGCTAGGGCTGCGTCCTTCCGCCCTGAGATCGACTTCCTGGGTGAGACTACCCGCGTCCTTGTCGAGCAGGTCGGCGCTATCGACGTCGGCCGGCTGGGAGCGCTGGTCGGCCGCGTCAGTCCGGAGCAGCAGTGGGGCATCGACGAAGCTTTGCTGACCGTTCTCGGTCTCCGGTAACAGACGCGCTGAAGGCGGCAGCATGGCCTCATGGTGGCACCGCGACGTGATCGCGGCAGGCAAGCTGCCCCTGATGCTGTGCTTCCTGGCATTCGTCGTCACGTTCGCGCTGACCCGGACCATCACGCGCATGATTCGCGACGGCCGCGGCCCATTCCGAAATCAGGTGACGGCCGGCGGGACGCACATTCATCACTCCGTCCCCGGCATCATCCTGCTGATCATTGGAGCCTTCACAGCGGTCGGCGGTCCTGGCTCGCTCGGCTGGCGCTCGTTCGCGGCGCTGGCGGTCGGTATCGGCACGTCGCTCGTCCTGGATGAGTTCGCGCTCATCCTGCATCTGCAGGATGTCTACTGGAGCGGCGAGGGCCAGCTTTCGGTCGAGGCGGTAAGCCTGACGGCTGCCTGCCTCGGGCTGGCCCTGGTCGGGTTCAGCCCATTCGGCGTGAAAGACGTTGACGGCATCGAGCTGTCCCTACGCCTGACCGCAACCGGAATCCTCATGGCCGACGGCGTGCTCGCCCTCATCTGCGTTCTAAAAGGCAAGTACCGGACGGCCCTGTTCGGGCTCTTCCTGCCACCGGTCGGGATGATCGGCGCTCTCCGCCTGGCGCGTCCATCCTCGATCTGGGCACGGCATCGCTATCGGGGCAGGCGCCTTGAACGCGCTACGCGCCGCGCCGCCGACTTCAATCAGCGCTGGGCCCCACTCCAGACCGACTGGGAAGACTTTGTCGGCGGGAAGCCATCGCAGCCCAACCCGCCGACGACGGACGATGTCCACAGCTGAGCCCAAGCTCCTGGCAGGCGAACCGCCTTAGGCATTTGCGTCTCGGACACCGAGAATCTGCGCCAGCGACGTCAGCCGGGAAGAGCGGGGTCGGCCTTGGCCTCTGTAGTTGTCACTTCGGTGTGTGCCGGAGGCGCCGCGCTTGCCGGGCGCAGTGGCCCGCGGCGGAGCAGTGCGCCGCCGATGACCGCGCCGGCGGCGAAGATGCCGGCGGTCCACCAGAACGCGGTGTCATAGCCGTGCGCCAGTGCTAGCCCGGTCAGGGCGGGGCGGCCGACGACACGGGCCGCGGCGAGGTGCGCGGCGAGGTAGGAGGTGACGGCGGCGGCGAAGATCGTGTTCAGCAGCGAGGTACCTACTGAGGCGCCGAGTTGCTGGCCGACGGTGACGGTCGCGGAGGCGACGCCCGCGTCCTGTGGGGCCACGCCGAAGGTGCCGGTGTTGATCACCGGCGCTATCACCATGCCTATGCCGATTCCGCCGAGGATGGTCGGACCGAGCACACCGCCGGCATAGGCGGTGTGCGGGCCGAGCTGGGCCAGCCACACCATCGCCCCTGCCGCGGCCAGCATCCCGGACGCGACCAGCGGCTTGGGTCCGAACCTGGGCATCAGCACGGTCGTGGACAGGTTGGACGCGAGGATGAGGCCGGCGCTGAGCGGCAGGAACGCCACGCCGGTCACCAGCGGCGAGTACCCGAGCGTCTGCTGCAGGTAGTACGTCAGGAACAAGAAGATCCCGAACAGGCCGGCGGCGGCGATGAGCATTGAGGCGTAGGCCCCGCCGCGGTTGCGGTCGAGCACCACACGGGGCGGCAGCAGCGGGTGGGCAGCCCGCCCCTGCCACGCCGCGAACCCTGTGCCAAGCGCCACGCCGGCGGCGAGGAACCCCCAGGTGGACGGCGCGTGCCAGCTGTGCGCTGCCGCGTTGGAGAAACCGTAGACCAGGCAGAACAGGGCGCCGGAGACCAGTAGCACGCCGGGGATGTCAAGCCTGGGCTTGCTCTGGGATCGCTGGCGCTGCAGCAGCAGCGCTCCGCCGGTGAGAGCCACCGCGGCGAAGATCAGGTTCACGTACAGCGTCCACCGCCAGGACAGGTACT
>DATHPF010000417.1:0-1595 GCA_035484155.1 Streptosporangiaceae bacterium | reverse complement strand
TGTGGCCTGATCCTCGCTAGGCGTGACGAGGACGGGGTATTCACGGGTTTGCGGCGGGTGATCGGGCGTGTCATTCGCACCGCGGGCCTCAGGCTCCCGCCCAGTGACAGGCACACTACTCCTATTCTGGGATGCCGGCGGGTCCTTCATGCTTCATCGCTTGCGCTGCGGCCGCCAGCACACGCGAACCCGAACAGGACCAAAAGGCATTTTGCACCAAAGCACGCAATCTGCGCGCTCAGATCCATCACGGCCGTCCGGGAGTTACGGCTCCGCGTATAGCGCCGGGCAATGTCACGAGAGCCGACGTCACCTTTCCGCTGGCGGCCTGGCCAGGTGGAATGGCTACCATGCGGAGCTGGATTGATCACTCTGGCGAGGTTATCTGGGAGCCCGCCCCCTCGCTGATAGCGCAGCTCATTGAGGCAGGCCAGCCCTTCTGGCTCGACATCGAGAACCCGACCGACGAGACCATTGACCAACTGGCCACCCGCCTGGGCCTGCATCCGCTGGTGGTCGAGGACTCAAAGCAGTTCGGTCAGCGCGCGAAGCTGCAGGTTTACGGGAACGGAGTCATGCTTGTCGGCTTCGGTCTCGATGAGCAGCTCCGCGAGTCCGTCGAAGTGCACTGCTACTACACCACCGGATTCCTGATCACGTTGCGCCGCGCGCCGAGCCCTGCACTTGATGCCCTGCGCCAGGCGGGCTCGGTCCAACCGCAGCTTGGAAGCGACCCGATCCGGGCGCTGCACCCATTGATCAGCTCGCTTTACACCCAGTTCTCCGCACTTGGCCTGGAGATGGACGAACGGCTGGATGTACTCCAGCAGCGCGTGCTGCACGAGGCCGACGACCAGGAGCTGGCCGAGATCGCCGCGATACGGCGCCGGGCCGCGGTCACCAGGAGGATCCTCACGCCAGGCCGGGACCTCGCCGCCCGGACGCCGCTCATCCAGTCCCTGCCCGGCGCCACCGGCGAAACCCAGCTGTACGCCGAAGACATCAACGACGAGTTGCAGCAAGTCGTGGCCGACTTCACCGCGATCGAGGAGCGAGCTGCCGCCCTGCTGGTCCTGCACGCTTCGCTCGCAAGTAAGCACCTGGGGGTCGTGAGCCGCCGGCTCGCGGATGTGGCCACCATCTTCCTGCCCATCTCCTTCCTGGCCGGCTTCTGGGGACAGAACTTCGACGTGCTCACCGGCAGCATCGAAAAGGGGTGGCCGGCGTTCCTGGTCCTCGGCGTGGGACTGAGCGTGGCTTGCGTTGCGGTGATTGTCTTCTTGCTCAGCCGTCGCAGCTGGAAGTGACGCTTATGAGCGCATGCCCGGAGAATGTACCAAACGGAACATGTACCAGATGGTACGCTTAACCATGGCCGAATCGCAAGAACCCGGACCGCGCCGGCCGGGATCAGCCAGGGACCGGCTGCTCGCGGCCGCCGTCGCCATCGCCACGCAGGGCGGGATCGCGGACCTGAGCCTGCGCGAGCTGGCCGCCGCGATCGGCACCAGCCACCGCATGCTGCTGTACCACTTCGGGTCCCGGGAGGGACTGCTCGCCGCGGTCACCCTCGCCGTCGAGGAGGCCGAACGCGC
>DATHPF010000416.1:0-3113 GCA_035484155.1 Streptosporangiaceae bacterium | reverse complement strand
GGTCGGAACTTGACCGCTCTTCAAGTCTAAGGGATGGCGCCGCCGCCCCACGTCCTCCTGGACGTGCGGGCGTGGGCGGCGGCGGCACCGCCGACTCGTATCCGGTCAACACGACGGCGGACCCCTACCGCCGCCTCCGCTCTCGATTAGGTTGCGCATTCCGGTGATCTTGAACGGTCAATCCGTTCGATCATGAACACCGATTCCGGTGATCATGAACACCCGCTCGCGCTGGCCTGAGCGGGCGCTGGCGAGCGGCACGTCGTCACGGCGGGTCGTTGCCACTGACGGTTGTCCCGTCTCATCTTTCCTTGGAGTTCGTCAAGCGTTGCCGGCGCGTCTGGGCGAATTTTCTCCGATAGCTGCTGATGCGCGTTGCTTGTTCCTGGCCGGTCAATCGCGTCCGTAGCCTCGCGGTGGCACGATGGCGACGAGCTCATCGAGATCCAGATCGACGATGGCCAGCAAGGCCACGGCGGTGGGAGTGTCGCGGAGGCTATGCGGCAAGACGTCGTACCAGGCGGCGTATTCGGCTTGCAGGGCGAGCAGCCTGGCGACCAAGTCGTTCCAGCGCTGCGAGCGGGAGCGCCGGTCGACTGGCCGCCGATAGCGGACGGCGGGTGCTGGCTGGTCGGTCTCTCGGCGTGCGCGGTAGCGAGCCTGGCGTTCGGCATTGCTGAGTGTGTGCTCACCTTCGGGGGTTCGGCCTCTGGGCATGGCGGGATTTCCGTTACGTAACGCATTGCAATGGGATCTGGTGGTGGTAGCGGAGAGCGATGGTCATCCGGCAGCCGCACCGCCATCTCCCTTGGCTGGCGCATCGACCGCGTGACGCTTGCGCAAACTCGGCCCCTTCAGCTCGATGCGATGGGCGCGGTGCACGACGCGATCGAGGATGGCATCGCCGATCGTCGGGTCGCCGACCAACTCGTGCCAGCGCGTTACGGGAACTTGGCTGGTCACCAGCAGCGAGCCCTTCTCATACCGGTCATCGACGATCTCCAGCAGGTCGCGTCGCTGCTCGGCGGTCAGCGGTTCCGGACCCCAGTCGTCGATGATCAGCAACCTGGTGCGCTCCAGCATCGCCAGCATCCGCGGCAGCCTTCCTTCACCACGGGCGGTCGCCAGCTCGGTGAACAGCCGCGGCGCACGCCGATACAGCACCGAGAAGCCTTCCCGGCAGGCCTTGTGTCCCAGAGCGCAGGCCAACCACGATTTGCCGGTACCCGTCGGTCCGCCGATCACCAGATGCTGGCTGTGACGGATCCAGTCACAGCCTGCGAGTTTGTGGAACAGCGTACGATCCAGACCGTGCGACGTGCGGAAGTCGGTGTCCTCGACCACGGCGTTCTGGCGCAATCGGGCCTGGCGCAGCCGTCGGCCGAGACGCTTGTTGTCGCGCGCGGTCACCTCGCGGTCGAGCAGCAGGCCGAGCCAATCCTCACGCGAGAGGTCGGCGGCGGTGGAATTGCTCTGCATCTCGATGAAGGCATCGGCCATGGCGGCCATGCCAAGGCCGCGCAGGCGCTCGGCCATAGGGTGGGTGAGCATCGTTTCTCCTTTCAATGGTAGTAGCCGGGGCCGCGGATGTTTTCGTGGAACAGGCTGGGGTGGTCCGGCTCGCGCGGCTTCCTGTCCTGAGCATTCTTCAGGATCGCAGCGACCGAGCTGTACGAGCGGGTGCCCAATGCCAGCGCCCGTGCGCAGGCGGCATCCAGCCGCTCGGCGTCGTAGCGCGTCGCCAGTCGGAGGATGCCGATGCAGGAGCGGAACCCCTGCTCGGGATGCGGGCGCGAGTGCAGGATGATCTCGACCAGCGCCGCAGCGTCGTCACCGATCGCTGCGGCCTCGCGGAGGATTCGCTCGTGCGTCCAGTCGCGGTAGCGCCGGTGCGAACTCGGCATGTGGTCGGCGAGCGTAGTCGGGCGGTACGGCCGCAGGCTGCGCAGATGGGCCGCCACCAGCTTGCCGCGATGGAAGATCTCCACGGTCTTGGCCGTGATGCGCGCCTCGACCCCTTCGCGGAGCAGCCGGAACGGTACCGAGTAGAAGTGCTTGTCGATCTCGACGTGGTAGTCGAGGTTCACCCGGCAGCGCTTCCAGTCGGCATATTCATAAGATGTCGGCGGCAACTCCCGCAGAGCGGGCTTGTCGACCTGCTCGTAGAGTGCTCGGCGCGTGGTGCCCCAGCCGCGCATCGGCCGGTCGTTGAGCTGATCGACCAGCTCACGGATCGCATGGTTCAGTTCGCCGAGTGAGAAGAACCGGCGGTTGCGCAACCGCGCCAGGATCCAGCGCTGCACCACCTGAACGCCGACCTCGACCTTGGCCTTGTCGCGCGGCTTGTACGGGCGTGCCGGGACCACGGCGGTCCCGTAGTGCGACGCCATATCGGCGTAGGTGCGGTTGACCAGCGGCTCGTAGAAGCAAGCCCGGGTGATCCCGGCGCGCAGGTTGTCGCTGACGATCTGCCGCGGCACCCCGCCGATGAACGCCAGCATGGCGACGTGCGCGGCAATCCAGTCCGGCAGCGATTGCGTCCAGACCGCTTGTGCAAAGGTGTAGCTGGAGGCACCCAGCACCGCGACGAAGATCTCGGCCCGGCACACCTCTCCGGTCGCCCCGTCGATCACCTCCATGGCGTGACCGGCGAAGTCGACGAACACCCGCTCACCGGCGGTGTGCACCTGGCGCAGCGTCGGCTTCAGCCGGCCGACCCACTCTCGGTAGAGATCGCAGAACCAAGAGTAGCCAAACCCGTCCTGGGCTCCCGTCCCGCCACGGTACTCTTCCCAGAGCAGCGACAGCGTCACGTTCGGCCGCCTCAGTTCTCGGTGCACAACGGCCAAATCCGGCACCGGCCTTTGCTGGGCTGCCACCGCCGGCGGAGGCGGATACAGCAGCGTCTCCAATTGCACGTCGTCCAGCCCGTCCGGTAACGGCCAACTCAGTCCTGCCCGCCGGGCGCGGTTGAGGTACGTGTTCACCGCCCCCGTGCTCAGCCGCAAACTGATCCCGATCGCCCGCTGGCTCAGCCCCTGAGCAAATCGCAGGCGCAGCACCTCGCGTATCTTCCGCATCGACAATCTCTCGCCCGGCATTCCCATCCTCCG
>DATHPF010000415.1:0-2805 GCA_035484155.1 Streptosporangiaceae bacterium | reverse complement strand
AGAACGTCGACTTGCCACAGCCCGACGGCCCGATCAGCGCAGTCACCTCGCCAGCCTGCATCGTCAGCGACACCTGCTCCAGCACCATATGGTCGCCAAACCACGCCGTGATATCACGAGCATCCAGCTCGGCAAGCGGCGTCGACACAGCCCCGAACACCCGCGTACCGGCTGCCGGGCTGGATGCATCGTCGTCGGGTCGATCGGTCACGTCCGGATAGTCCTTGTCCTGTGACGGCGGCAGGGGCGGCGAAGTGGAGGTCATGGCGCGGGCTCACATCAGGTTCGGCAGCAGCTGGACTACCTGGTCGGCGACGGCGAAGCCAAGGTAACCGAGCACGGGCAGCCCGACGATCCAAGCCTGCCAGCGGCCCCAGCGCTGACTCAGCCAGCCCACTCCGACCGCGGCGGCTACCAGGCACATGCCCCAGAGCACGAGCGGCACCAACGCCAGCAGGTTCGCGCCGAGCGCCTCCTCGTCGGGAGAGAGTTCGGCCGGCGACACCACCATCGCCGGTGCTGGCTGCGGCTTCGAGATCAGGTTCGCGTCGACCCGCAGGACACCGGACGGCACGAACGCCGGGCCGGCGGCAGTGGCGAGGATCAGCCGTCCCTGTCCTGCCGAATACGCCGGGACCGGGTCTCCTGCCAGGCGGGTATCAAGCACACGGTATCGCGCGACGCCCTGCCCGGTCGTTACGGTGAAAATCTCGCCTGGAGACAGGCTGCCAAGCCGGGCGAACGGCCCGCCGTAGGCGGCCCGGCGGCCCAGGATCTCGCTGATCCCAGCCTGACCGGGCAGGGGGGTATCGCGCAGGTGGCCTGGACCGCCCTCGAGTACGGCATCGCTAGTGCCTTCAAGGACAACGGCATTGAGTCCAATCTCCGGGATGTGGAGCACGGCGACTGGCGTCCCTAGCGTCAGCAGCTTCTTGGGGTCGGCGGGCTGCGTGGGACCTGTGGGCGCGATCGCCTGCGCCAGCTCGGCCCGGAACGACGCGTAGTCCTCGTACTGCACGCGGTCGTAATGCAAGCGCGAGAACAACATGACGTAGGCCGTGAACGCGAGGAGAGTCATACCGAGGATCAGCGCCGTCGTGGCAGCGACCTGCCGCGGAATAGTCGCGCGCTCCGTCCATGGCTTCGGTCCCCAGCCGGGTCGTGGCAACGCTGGTGGCGATTCGCCACTGCCCCCGCCTGGCGTGCCGGGCTGGGGCGAGGCGACGAGGGTCATGCCTGTCCCGGTGGCGTAGTCGAGCCGGACCCGCCAAGCAGTCGCTGCTCGGTCTCCCGCCGGACGCTGTCGGCCAGTGCATTCACGGCTACTTGCAGTTGGCGCTGCCGGTACCGCACCCACCGCACCCAGCTCACGATGCCGCCGCCGATGACGATCAGGATCAGAAGGATGGACCACGGTACCGCCAGAGTCGACGCGCTCGCCGTCACCGCTGCCATCGGCGCTGCCAACGGCGGCTCTCCCGGCCCGGCTCCAGGGCTGAGGTTCACGTGCGCGGTCAGCGGTCCTGCCCCGTACAGAAAGCCGGTGGTCTCCGTGAACTTAACGGCATCGCCAGGCAGCACGACCGGCAGCGACTTCTGGCGCGCCGTGGCCGCGCCGAACAGCCCGCTGACGGACACGCCCTGGCTCCCGCCAAGCAGCACGTTGCCGGTGTTCTGCACCGTAAAGGTGACAGTTGCCTGGCCGTCATTCAGCGGATTGAAGCCGCCGTGGTAGCCAACAGAAACCGACTCGACCCGAAGCCCGGCGTGGAGCGGACCGATGACCCGCAGCAGGATCGGCACCGCGATCCGCTGGGATTCGTTGAACGACGTTCCGCTTCGCGTCTTACGTACGACCGTCACCTGGCCGAGCATGGCGCCAACGTGGTCCCCCGGGCTGGCGTTCCGCGGCACGTTGATGGTGAACGGCTCGATGACTCCCTTGTCGCCAGGGATGATGACCGACAGCTGGGCGATGTTGCGCGAGAACTTCGCCCAGGCGCCGATCTGGGTGGGCTGCTTGCCAGCCGGCAACAGGATAAGTGCGTCCGACTGGGTAGTCCCAGTCGCGTCCGTGGCGTAGATCGTGAAGGCGACCGACTGGCTGCTGCGGTTGATCACGGCGACATGATCGGAGATCGTCGATCCGGGCTTGACGTTGGCGTAGTTGAAGGTGGACCGATGGTCTGGCGCAGTGGCGCTGGCCGGGATCACCGACCAGGTGATCGAACTAGCCGACGAGGGCTGAGGGTTGTGCTTCGGCTTGCCGGCGACTAGCGCCGCGACCGACGAGGGCGCTGCCATGGCCGCGGGGCCGGAGATCACGGCCGCCGCGCCGATTGCGGCCAGCAGGAGCGCACCGCTCAGGATCTGGCCGCGGCGTACCACGGTGCGGTGCGGGTGGGAGATGTTCATCGGCGGAGATCAGTCCATTCACGCGGGGCTCGGCGAGCCGGAACTGCAAGAGAACGAAGCGTGCCACGAATCCGGCGGCACACATGCTGTGTCGGTGCGGCCCCACGACCGGCCGGCGATGGCTGACGAGGAGCGCCACGCAGCATGTCGCTGCCCGGCGCCCCTCCCGGCTGCGCCGGGGCCAGCTAAGAAGCCGGCCCCGGCGCAGTCATCAGCAGTCCGGAGCCACCCCGCTGGTTACGGGGCGACCTCGATGTAGGTGATCGTGACGGCGCCGGTGAAGGTACCTGTCGGCGTGCCCGCCGGCAGGGTCAGCGTCAGCGCCGGGTTGAGCGTGTCGGTTCCGAACCCTGAACCCGCCAGGGCCTGGACCAGAACCCCCGGACCGGC
>DATHPF010000414.1:0-2499 GCA_035484155.1 Streptosporangiaceae bacterium | reverse complement strand
CGGGCTGGAGCTGGGCGCCGACGACTATCTCGGCAAACCGTTCGCCTTTCGCGAGCTGATCGCGCGCATCCGCGCGCTGGGGCGGCGCGGACCCGGCTCGCCCGCCGTCGTGCAACGGGGCGACCTGGTGGTCGATCGCGCCCGGCACCGCGCCAGCCGGGCCGGCCTCCCGCTGACCCTGACCCGCAAGGAGTTCGGCGTGCTGGAGTGCCTGGCCGGCGCGGACGGCGCGGCCGTCAGCGCCGAGGAACTGCTCGAACACGTGTGGGACGCGCACGCCGACCCGTTCAGCAACACGGTCGCAGTGACAATCAGGCGGTTGCGGCGCAAACTCGGCGACCCGCCGCTCATCGAGACCGTCGTCGGCGTTGGCTACCGCCTGTGAGAAGACATCTCAGCGCCCGGTCGCGGCTCACGCGGCTCTATGCGTCGCTGCTGGCGCTGGGCGGGGCCGCGCTGGTACTGATCACCTACCTGCTGGTCGCCGACACCTTGGACAGCACGACGACCACCACGATCCCGCCGTCGATCCAGCCAGTGATCGGGAAGTGCGTCGTGGCGGCGCAGACCGGAGGTGGCCCCGGCGCACTGAGCCAGTGTGCTCGGCTGTATGCCAGCGGTGTCCAGGCCGGCGCCTCCGCACAGCGCAGCACGACGCTCAGCCACCTGCTGACCTACTCGCTGCTCAGCTTGGTTGGCGCCACACTGCTGGCTGCGGTCGCGGGCTGGATCGTCGCCGGACGCATCCTGCGGCCGGTGCACCGGCTCACCGCGGCTGCCCGCGCGGCAACCGAGCAGAACCTGTCCCAGCGCATCTTCCTGCAAGGCCCGCGCGACGAGCTACGCGAGCTCGCCGACACCTTCGACACGATGCTCGAACGACTCGACCGAGCGTTTACCAGCCAGCGGCATTTCATCGCCAACGCAAGCCACGAGCTTCGCACGCCGCTGACCGTCATGCGCACCGCAATGGACGTCGTCCTCGCCAAGCCGGAGCCGACGCGCGGCGAGCTGTTGTCAATGGCCGCCGAGGTCCGCCAGGCCGTCGATCACTCCGAACGGCTCATCGAGGCACTGCTCGTACTCGCGCGCAACGATCAGGCACGTGCCCTTACCGACCCGCTGGACCTGGCCGCCATCGCCGAGGACGCACTCGAGGGACGTACCGCCAACGGAATCACGACGACCATTACGCTCGGCGACGCTCCGGTGACCGGCGACGGAGTGCTGCTCGAACGGCTCGTCGCCAACCTGCTCGACAACGCCGAGCGCTACAACATCGCGGGCGGCACCGTCACGATCTCGACGACCGCGCACGACACGACATCCGTCCTGCGCGTAGTCAACACCGGCGCGGTGGTCCCCGCGGACATGGTCGAACGCCTGTTCCTGCCGTTCACTCGGCTCGACGACCGCACCCGCCACGATGGCTTCGGTCTCGGCCTCGCCCTGGTGTCGTCCATCGCCGCCGTACACAACGGAACAGTGCACGCCGCCGCCGTGCCCGCCGGGGGCCTCGATATCACCGTCCGCCTTCCGCGCCGCGGCCACGCCGTCACCACTACGTCGCCCGCCACCTGAACACCCGCGTCCCGCCGCCTTCGTCACCTGGGCCGAGCGGCATTCCCGGAGTGCCATCGCCCGAACCGCTGTCTCCAATCAGGGCTCCTCAGATGCCGGCGGTCGACCACGCTGGCTCACGGTTTCGGCAGCAGAGGCGGCCGCAGACATAGTCCATGGACAGGCCTCACCGAACTCGCGCTGTGCGCCGATCTCCAGGCCACAGGACACCTGCGCGACTGGCAGACCTGCAGCTGCCAGATCGAGAAGCTTCAGTCCGAACTCCGCTGGGAAACCCGTCGGCACAACGCACTCCTAGTGCTGTCCGGTTTGAGCGGCACGCACCGCCGGCGGCGAAACGAGGGACTGGCGGCAGACCCTTGGTGATCGCGGTGCCAGTCGTCTGGATCGCACCGTCGCGCAAGGCCGCGTCTATGAACGCGTGCTTCTCGTGTGGACACAAGTCCTCAGCTTCGATGATCTCCTTGAGTTCAGCTTCGCGCTGGGCCGCAACGTATGCCCGCCACTCGTCATCGATCTCGCCGGTAGCCGAGACGGAGTCGACGAAGTTCTCGATGAGGTCCTTTTTGTTTCGCAAGCTCCGGCTGGAGTCGACCGCGCGCGAAATCTTGGCACGGATCTCCTGATCTTCGCCATCGCTGTGGGCTTCGCGCCACTTCTGGACGAGCATGAGGATGTAGTCGACGTTGATCTCGACTTGCTTGATCAGCTCGATTTCAAAGTAGCAAGAAATCCCAGGTCAGCGAGGGTGACCTGGGGCAGTGGAGTCGAGCCGCCTCCGGCGTCGCCTCCATGACTAACCAGGTCAACGCCGGGCAGCGCAGGTGGTCGGCGGCCTTTCAGCTTGTCCGGGCCGCGATCTCCCGGGCCAGCTTGACGGCCTGCTGCGGACTTCCCTCCCAGGGAAGACCGTGACCG
>DATHPF010000413.1:0-10427 GCA_035484155.1 Streptosporangiaceae bacterium | reverse complement strand
CGAGACCTGGCGCCAGGCCCGGTCGTCCACGCCCGGTATGAGCTCGTCCCGATCGCCTGTGTCGGTTGTCGCCGCCCACTCGTGCAGCCGGGTCACCTGACGCCCGATCGCCGAAACGGAGCGCGCGTCGAACAGCGAGTCCTCCGGCTCGTCCGGTGCGGTGCCGTGCACCTTGTTCAGGCAGAGGTAGTTGCGCCGACCTTTCAAGATCGCGAACACCGGCTCCCGGCCGAGCAGGCCGCCAAGCGACGCGGCCAGCCGCGGCAGGTCTCGGTCGATGAGCTGGCGCTGGAGGGCGATGGTGGCGGTCGAGATCACCACTGTGCCCGTCGAGCCGGGATCGGAGCCGCCGAGCGCGTGGCGGACCGCCGGCACCAGGTAGGCGAGAGATTTCCCGGTGCCCGTCCCTGCCTGCACGGCGAGATGCTGGCCAGACTGCATGGCGTGCTGAACAGCGTCCGCCATCGCCGCCTGCCCAGGCCGCTGCGCGCCGCCGATGCCGGCCACCGCCGCCTTGAGCAGGACGTCAATCTCGGGCAGTTCGGAACGCACCCTTGCACGCTATCGCCTGTCGGCGTCAGCCGCCGGCTAGCCGCAGCGAGCCAGCACGAACCCAGGCTGGCGCCCGCCACGGCGCGGTCAGCTCGTGACGTCAGCCGCGGTGAACTTGGCCCAGGCGATCGAGCCGAAGATCACCGCGTACACAGCGAACGACACCAGCCCGTGCGTCACGCCCGACCAGTCGATCGGAGCCCGGAACAAACCGTCCCACGACAGCCAGTAATGCGTCGGCAGGAACGAGTGAATCGACGAGAGCTGCGGCACCTGGTCGCAGATCTCGCTCGCGATCGCGAGCACGAGCAGGCCGGCAATGGCCCCGACCGGATGCTGGGTGAGCGTCGACGCGGCCAGCCCGACCGCGCCGAGCGAAGTCAGGCCCACGGCCACGTACACGGTGACCAGCAAGACGCGCAGCACGCCAGCGCCTAGCGAGATTGTCGTGCCCGACAGCAGCGTGACCGGCCCGGTGTGGAACAAGATCAGTCCCATGATCAGTGACAACGCCGTGATCAGCAGGCACGCGGCCAGGCTGAACACGCCGATCACCGCGTACTTGACCGCCAGCAGCCGGCTCCGGCCCGCGGGTACCGTCAGCAGGCCGCGCAGCGTGCCGAGGCCCGCTTCGCCCGCGATCGAGTCCCCGGCGATCACGGCGATGGCCAGCGGCAGGAGCAACAGCAGCGTGAGCGACAGCACCACCAGCGCGAGGAACACGCCATTTCCCGCGAGCTGATTCAGGAAGGCCGGCCCGTTCCCCGGGCCGGTAGGCGCACCCAGCGTCAGCCGGAACACGATGCCGAAGAAGATCGGCACCAGCGCCAGGACGCCAAGCAGCGCGAGGTTCCGCGGACGGCCGAAGACGAGCCGAAGCTCGGACTTGAAAAATCTCAACCAGGACGGAACGGAGCCGCTTGCAGCCTCCGCGCCCTCCTCCGGCCGATGCTGCCTAGGCCGGTCACCAGCCAGCACGTCGCGAGCCAGCACCTGGTCAGCTGGAACCGACCCGGCCAGCCGCCTGGAATCAGTCGACATCGAAACCCTCGCCGGTGAGCTCGACGAACTCGTCCTCCAGGCTGCGCCGCGGCGTCTCCAGCCCGGCTACCGGCACGCCCGCGAGCACGAGCCGTTCGCAGATCACTTCCGGCAGCATCGCGGCGAGGTCGGCTCTGACCTCATCGCCGTCCTGCGTCACGCCGGTCAGCCCGAGGTCGCGCAGCACGGACGCGGCCTGGTCCGGTTTCGGCGTCTTGATCAGTAGCCGGGCCTGGCCGCGAAGTTCGGCCAGCGAGCCCTGATAGACCAGCTTGCCAGTCCGCATCACGCCCACGTGCGTGCAGATCTGCTCGACCTCGGCCAGCAGATGCGACGACACGAACACGGTGGTGCCATCCGCCGCGATCTCCCGGATCAGCGTCCGCACCTCGCGAGTGCCCTGCGGGTCCAGGCCGTTTGTCGGCTCGTCCAGGACGACAAGCGCGCGCTGGCGCAGCAGGCTCGTGGCGATGCCCAGGCGCTGCTTCATCCCGAGTGAGTACGCCCGGTAGCGCTTATCGGCCGCGGCCAGCAGGCCGACCCGGTCCAGGGCGCGGTCGATCCGGTCGCGCACCGTCGACGGGTTCGCGGTGCGGTCCGCGGCGTCCAGCCGGGCCAGGTTGGCGCGGCCGGACAGATGCGGGTAGAACGCCGGGCCTTCGACCAGCGAGCCGACCAGCGGCAGCGCCTGCGCCTGCCCCGATGGCATCGGCAGGCCCAGTACGTCGTGACTGCCTGCCGTGGGCTGGATGAGGCCGAGCAGCATGCGGATCGTGGTCGTCTTGCCCGAGCCATTCGGCCCGAGGAAGCCGTAGACCGAGCCGGCCGGCACCGCCAGGTCGATCCCGTCCACGGCGAGCTGGCCGCCGCGGAACTGCTTCGTCAGCCCGCTGCTGGACAGCGCAAGCCCGGCTACCGAGGTCATGCCGGATGGGTCAGGTCGGTCACTGTGGCGCCCTATCCGGCGTCGGCCGCGACGTCGGCGTAGAGCACGCTCGGCGTGACAGCGCCTGCCAGGATCTGGCCCTTGCTGGTGATGAGCACCGAGAGCAGCTTGGTCTGGAGCAGGCGCCCGCTGCCCCAGTTGCCGTGGACCGGCGTGGTCGCGAGCAGGAGTGCCCGCAGGCCGGCCAGATCCGGGCCAGGTCCGCCCTTGCTGGTCAGCGCCGAGCTAGCCGAGGACGACGAGCCGCTCAACTCCGACTGCTGCGCCGCCGACGGGATCCCCGGCCCGCTGCCACTGAGCATCGACTGCACGGCGGCCGCCACCTGCGGGCTCGGCGGAGACGCGACGACCGACAGCCAGTCCTGGCCGATGACCTGTGGTCCGCCCGCGTGGCCCAGCCCGGGCGCGAGCGCACTCCCGCCGGACTGGCTGCTGCTGCTGGCCTGAGGCAGGCCGCTCAGGCCGGCCGGGTTCAGGCTCGCCGGGTTCAGGCCGGCCTGCTTCAGCGCAGCCTGGAGGCTGCTAGGCACGACCTGCTGCTTCACGGTCGCACCTGGCGGCGGGGTGAAGCTGAAGTTAGATGCCGATGGCGTGCCGAAGACCAGCGACGTGAAGCCCACGCTGAACACCGGGCCGGTCGACCCGCGCCCGAATACCTCGACGCGCAGGGGGATGTCGCGGCTCGCGTCGATCGCGATCAGCACCTGGCTCACCAGCGACTTGCTGCTGCGTGGCGCCAGGGCCAGCTGGTAGGCAGCCCGGCCGGCGACATCGACGTTGGACTGCACGGCCACCACCGTGGACGGGCCGACTGCCGCGAGCACCTGGCTGGCCGCGGCGGCCGGCGTGAGCGAGCTCGGGCTGAGCTTCGGGGCAACCCCGGTCCCGGCATCACCGGGCAGGCCGGTGACCTGCGCGGGCAGCGCCAGTCGGGTGGCGGTCTGGGTCGTGCTGCTCCACAGCCACACAGTGCGGCCGTTCAGCCGCAGGTCGGACTCGCCGGCCTGGACGGGCTCGGCCACCCTGACGTGCTGGGCGTCCTGGTACCAGATGGTGATCGACTGGGTGCCCGAGGTCGGGCTCCCGGTCCCGCCGGGCTGCACGCTCTGCGGCAGCTGGGGCAGTCCCAGATTCGCGGTCGTCTGGACGGTCGCGGTGAACGGACCGAGCGGCTTAGCGGTCCCCTCCGCAACCTCGGCCAGCAGCTGCGCCGCTGTCCGGTGGGGCAGCGACGGCACTGAGGCGCTCGCCGCCGCGGCTGCCGCGACGACGACGCCGACCGCTGTCACGACTCCAGCTGGAACTGCCCAGCGTGCTCGAACTCCGAGTCTGCGCACCTATTCACCCGCCGTTATGCAGAAAACACCCCGTCAGCGCTCACAATAGTCGCCGCGCCTGGCAGCGACGTCAGCCTGGAGTAGGAGACGACATCCGCCGTTGGGCTACACCGGAAAAGGCGCGGCTGACCGGCTGTACCAGTGATGCCAGGGCTACCAGTGGGGGTGCCAGGCCTACCAGTGATGCCACGGCAGCAGCGCGGTCACTGCGACCGCCGCGAACAGCAGCGTGAGATACACGATCGACAGGTGGAACAGCCGCATTGGCGCCGGCGCGCTGCCAGCAGCAATGCGGTCGCGCAGCCGGTGCGCCTCGACCAGGAACCAGCCGCCGAGAGCGGCAGCGCAACAGCCGTAGATCCACCCTGCATAAGGCGTCAGCAGCAGCGTGACGCCGACCATCACGTAGGAGTACACGACGATCTTGCGCGCGACCGTGGCCGGCGTGGCGACGACGGGCAGCATGGGCACGTTGGCGGCGGCGTAATCGTCACGGTATTTGATCGCGAGAGCCCAGAAATGGGGCGGGGTCCAGAAGAAAATAATGGCGAACAGCACACCCGCCCACCAGCTGACCTTGCCGGTAACCGCGGCCCAGCCCACGAGGACAGGGAAGCAGCCAGCCGCGCCGCCAATCACGATGTTGGACGCGGTCCGCCGCTTCAGGCCGAGCGTGTAGACGAACACGTAGAACAAGATCGCCGCATCGGCCAGGGCCGCCGCCAGCCAGTTCGCCGCCAGCCCGAGCAGCAAGGTGGACGCCGCACCGAGCAGGATGCCTGAGACAAGGGCCTCTGCGGGCTTGATCGCCGCGCCGGCGGTCCGGGCCGCTCCGCCGTGCGCGCTGGCCGGCGCTACCAGCGGCCGGTTCTTGGTGCGCCGCATGACCGCGTCGATATCCCGGTCGATGTAGCAGTTCAGCGTGTTCGCGCTGGCGGCCGCCAGCGCGCCGCCGAGCAGCGTAATCAGGATCAGCCGCACCGGCGGCAGCCCGCGGTCAGCCAGCATCATCGTCGGAAGGGTCGTGACCAGCAGCAACTCGATGATGCGCGGCTTCGTCAGCAGGAACAGGCTCCGCGCGATCAGCCGGGCCGGTCTGCGGCCTGCGGGCTGGCCAGGTCCGCTCCCGCCCAGCACGGGCGTGCCAGCCAGTACAGGCGGTCCAGCCAGCACGGGCGGGAAAGCCAGGGCGGCTCGTCCTGACCCAGCCCCCAGGGCACCCTTCGCACCTGTCACTCCGCTTGCCTCCGCGCCTGTCGAACCAGTCCGCGGGCACGCCCGATTCAGTGCGAGCCCTCCCGAAAGAGAGCAGGTCAGTCGGCATGACGGTCACCGCGTCAGCAGACACGTTACCGGCTACGCCCAGTGCTCCGACGACAGGGCGTAGTAAACAGCAGCTCGTCCGCCCAGCCGCCTCAGCCCATGGCGTCTTGTTTTCAGCCGACCTAGCCAGCTGTCCGGCGAGGCGACATGGTGGCAAGCGGGCTCGTTCCGGGCCTGATATCCGCCCTCACAGTCCGCAGCTGCTAATCGCGGCACTGAACGCCGACTCCCAGTTTGCGGGTGACCGCACCGGTCCGGGCGGGGCCGGCTTCGCCCGGTCGAGCGCGGCCAGGGCGCACCGGGTCACGTCGGCGGCGCCGGGCGAGGTCACCATGGCGTCACCAAGCTCCAGCTCGTGCTGGAGGTTGTCGCGGCCGTGGCCTTGCACGACGTCAAGCAGCAGCAGCGGACGGCCGACGGTCCGTGCCTCCGAGCAGGTGTCACCCGAGCTGGTGATGACCAGGTCGGCAGCCGACATGAGGTCGGGGATCCGGTTGGTGAAGCCAAACGCGCGCAATCTGGGCTGGCGGGCGGCAGCCGCTGCCAGCTTGCGCGCGAGCCGCTCGTTGCGGCCGGCGACGGCCAGCACGTGCACCCCGGCGTCCGCCAGGGCCTCGGCCGCGGCTGCGACTGGCCCGAGTCCCCAGGCACCGGACATCAGCAAGACGCAGCGCTCCCCCGGCGGCACGCCAAGGGAGGCTCGTGCCTGTGCCTGGCCGCGCGGGTGATAGAACGCTGCCCGCACTGGCGGGGGCACCACCTGGACCTTGGCGTCCGGCTGGAACCGCAACACAGCCAGCTCGGCAATCTCGGCCGTGACCAGGTACATGTCGACGTTGCTGTGCACCCACAGCCGGTGCGGCGTGACATCGGTGCAGAAGACGATGTGGCGCATGGCCGGATACCGGTCGGCGAGCTCGCTGGCGGCCGCGGCACCCGTAGCGAACACCGAAATCAGCAGGTCGGCCCGGTGCTCATCCAGGTAGCTGCGCAGCTTCGGGACGAGCTGGCGCTTTGCCCCCCCGTCGGCCATGCGGGCGAGCCGGCCGCCGGTCCGCAGCGCGGCGAAGTGGAATGCGTCATAGAGACCCGGTACGCCGAGCATCGTCCGGAAGACCGCCTCGCCTGCCGAGCTGCTCCTGCGCCCCATCATCTTCATGGCGTCCAGCGTGGCGGTCGTCCAGCCTTGTGACTCCAGCGAGGTGGCGCAGGCCGCGGCGAGCGCGTCGTGGCCCATGCCGATCGACCCCGACAGCAGCAGCGCGGATCGCTGGGCGGTCATGCGCCGCTCCCCGATACCGGCTCCGGCTGCTCACTCAGCCAGTCCAGATACATGCGGACACCCGCCGGGAACGACGTCACCGGCGACCAGTCCAGCAGTTCCTTCGCCAGCCGCGTCGAGATGCTCACACCCTGATAGTCCGCCGGCCGGGCAGCCTCGTGCCGCACCGGGACCGGCCGGACCAGGCTGCAGACCGTATCGGCGATTTCGCGGACTGACACCGGGGTGCCGCCCTCGATCGCCAGGGTCTGGTCGCAAGCGGCCGGAGACAGCGCCCGCAGGTGGGCATCTGCCAGGTCCTCGACGTAGACGTAGTTGCGCTGCTGCTCGCCGGTACCCGCGATGGTGATCGGCTCACCCGCCAGCGCGGCCCGGACGAAGCGGGCGACGACCAGCGCATCGCGCATGCGCGGGCCGTACGGGATGCCATAGCGCAAGATCGTGAAGTGCTGCCCGTACATCTCCCGGTAGCTGTGCACGATCAGCTCGGCCGCCAGCTTCGTGGCCACGTACACATGGCCGGGGCTGCGCAAGTCCACCGGGGCATCTTCGGTCAGCTCACCGCGGCCGACGGCAGCCCCGTACACCCACACGGTGCTGGCCAGCACGAACCGCCCGACTCCCGCCCGACTCGCGGCCGCCAGGACGCGCGTCGTACCCTCCACGTTGAGCCGTACCGCGTGCACCGGGTCGGCCGCGACCTCGTTGACGTCCGCGGCGCCGGCTAGGTGAAACGCCGCGTCGGCACCGGTCATGGTCGCGGCCAGGGCCGACTCGTCGAAGATGTCCGCGTGCCGGTACTCGGCGGCGGGATTGAGCCAGCGGCGACCCACATCCAGGACGGCGACATCATGGCCGGCCCTGATCAGGTGGTCGACGACATGGGAGCCAATGAACCCGCAGCCCCCGGTCACTGCGATGCGCATGCATCCACCTCTACCCGCGTCATCTCAACGGACACCAGCGGCATTCCTCACACCCTGGCCAGAGCGCCATATACGGCCGAGACGGCGCCTACTACCTGATCTACCTCGTCGCCCGTCATATCCGAGTGAATCGGCAGGCATATGTGCCGCGCGCACATGTCCTCGGTGACGGGCAGCGGCGGGCCAGCGAACTCGGCAAACACGGGCTGGTGGTGTAGCGGCAGGTCATAGACCTCGCCCGCGAGCCGCACCGCGTGATCCTCGGCCAGCTGCTGCCGGAATCTAGCCCGGTCGGCGCCTGCGGGCAGGACCGCGATGTATTTGTAGAAGTTGGTCCGGCAGCCCGGCGGCTCGCCGAGCGGATCGAGTCCATCCAGATCGCCAAGCGCGGCGTCGTACCGGCCAGCAACGCTGCGGCGGTGCTCGACGAACCCGGCCAGCCTGCGCAGGTGCACCAGTCCGGTCACTGCGGCCAGCTCCGACATCCGCCAGGCGTAGCCGTGCAGCACGTGATGATTGGCGCTCGAGCTGCCCTTGCCCTGGTCGCGGTAGATCCGCGCCTGCTGCTCGATATGGGCAGACGGCGTCAGGATCATGCCGCCCTCACCGCACGTGATGACCTTCGTCGGGAAAAAGGAGAAGCCGGCTGCCGCCCCGAATGAGCCGGCCGGCTGACCGGCGTAGCTGGCGCCGTGCGCGTGCGCGGCGTCCTCGACCAGAGCGATACCTCGCTCGGCGCAGATGCTCGCCAGCTCGCCGACGTCCGGACTGATAAGGCCGCCGATGTGGACAAGCAGGACCGCGGCCGTTTGCGGGGTCAGCGCGGCCAGCAGCGTCTGCGGACTGAGCGCGAAGGTCTGGGCGTCGATGTCGGCGAACACCGGCCTCGCCCCAGCGCGCAGAGCGGCCTCCGCCGTCGCGAAGAACGTATTGGCCGGAACGATGACGTCACGGCCAGCCACCCCGATACTGCGCAGGATGATTTCGAGCGCGGCAGTCCCGCTGGAGACGGCCACCGCATGCGGGGGCTCGGCCCCGCCAGGCGAATGTGCTGCGGCAAAGGCCGCCTCGAACAGACGTGTATAAGGGCCAAGCGTCAGAGTGCCGCTCGCTAAGATCTCGGCGACTGCTGCCGAGATCTCCTCCCGGTCCGCCGTGGGAAAGACGATTCGAGCTGCCTGCACTGCCAACCGGTCCCCCTAGCGCCGGGTATGCAACATTGACATGGTCCCAGGTAAGTGCCCGCCGTGCCGGGACCTTCAGGCCGCGTGTCAGTATCCCGTGCTATCCCGCAGGCTAGCCTGAGCGCGCGCAACCTGAGAGGTATCACAAGGACATGAGGTGAACATTTTGCCAGGCGCTGTTAAGCCGGCCGCAGGGAGCGGGCACCAGGCCGCCTGGCTCGCCGTAGCGGCCGCCGGGCTCGCGGTCGCGCACGCGGGTCCCGGCATCACCGGTCTTGGCCCGGCGCGCAAGCTGGTCTTCCGGCGGCTGGCCGGGCAGGGCGACCCCGGTCACGTCGCGCTGACCTTTGATGACGGTCCCGATCCGGAGTCCACGCCCGAGTTCGTCCGCGTGCTCGCCGAGGCCGGGGTGCGGGCCACGTTCTTCATGCTCGGCAGCATGGTCGCGAAGGCACCTGGCCTGGCGGCCCAGATCTCGGCCGCCGGCCACGAGGTCGGCGTCCACGGGTTCGATCATCGTTACCTCACGGTGCGCGGACCGCGGGCGACCCGGTCGGACCTGACCCGCGCCACCGACCTGATCGCCGAGGTGACCGGGACGCGGCCGACATTGTTCCGGCCGCCGTACGGCGTGCTGAGCGGCCCGGCCCTGCTGACGGCGCGGGAGCTAGGGCTGACTCCGGTGCTGTGGGGATCCTGGGGCCGGGAATGGACGCCCGGCGCCTCTCCGGCGTCCGTGCTGCAGACGCTGGTCAGCGGCCTGGACGGCGGGGTCACCGTGCTCCTGCATGACTCGGGCTGCACGTCCCCGCCGGGGTCCTGGCAAGCCGGCCTGGCTGCGCTCCGGCCACTGCTGGACGAGTGCGACCGGCGCGGGCTGCGCGTCGGTCCCCTCGCGGACCACGGCGTGCGCACCTGACCGCGCAGGCGTCGTCTGACGGACAGCCCGGCTCCAGTCCGGACGCTCGGGTTAGGCGCGATCAGCCCCGGACTTGGCGGCGCGGCCGGACTACGGACCCGACCACGCCAGTAAGGGCGAAGGCCGCGGCGCCGTGCCAGATCGCGGTGAACGCGCTGCCCACGATCCCGCTGCCGTCCAGCATCGTCAGCACGAACACGAGGATGGCCGCAGCGGCACCCGGAGCCACGGCGAAGCGCCACGGCCTGCTCCGGGCCCAGCGCAATGCGCGGCTGTGCCGGCTGCGGACCAGCGCCCCAGCACCAGCGATGGCGAAGAACGCCACGATGCCCATAGACAGCGAGGTGGCCCACTCAAGCCGGAAGCTGAGCAGGTGGAAGGCCAGGTGGGCGGCGAGGTCCGCGCCCGCCACTGCGACGCCGCCGGCTCCGGCCAGCTTCCACGGTGCCTGTGACAGTGCCGCGCCCGAGACTGCCATCTCCTCGCGGCGGGTGAGGTTAGCTTGATACGTGCTGGGCTGTGCAGACATTGTTGACTCCTGCGTACGGGGTACCGTCGGTCTCAAGATATATCTCTAGGCCGCTCACTGACAAGATATATCTCCTTGGACGCCGTAACTCCTTGGACGCCGTATCTCGTTCGCCGCTGCGGCCGAGGCGACGCGCCCCGGCACCGTGTCGGGTGACGATCTGCAGGGCGACATACGGCGCTCCAAGGTGCGGCGATAGACGATCCTCAGGCCTCGTTCAGGTAACGGTCAGGTCGATAGTGCTTACTGGTATCACCGGTCTTCGCGCCGCCGCGTCTGCCAACGGAAATGGACGCGATAGATCGGACATAGGCTGGCTTTCACTGGGCAGAGGGTGATGGAGATGGACGAGCAGAACAGCGACGGCCAGCAGCCTGGCTTTTGGGAA
>DATHPF010000412.1:0-7326 GCA_035484155.1 Streptosporangiaceae bacterium | reverse complement strand
CAGGTGATCACCGGCCGCGTCCAGGAACGCGTCGATGCTGTTGGTCAGTCGCCAGGCCATATGCCATCCTCGCCAGTCGGGCGTACTGCTCGCACCCCGTTTTCGGCCGGAGTCGGTCCCGGAATACCGCATGGCTGCCTAGTTACTGCTGCTGTATCCGCAGCAGGGTTCCAGCCATGACGTTGGCTGGCTCGCGGTGTCGGCTGCGGCCGGGCGGGCTGGGGAGTGCGGGGACGGCCCCGTTCCCGGAGAATGGGTTGCGAACGTCCCTACCGCGGCCGAAGGAGGCCCGATGCGTGTCATCGTGGTCCGGCACCACGCCATCGACGATGCCGGCTTCATCGCGGCTGCGTTCGCTGCTCGGGGCGCCGAGCTGAGCGTGCACCTGTTTCCTAAGGACGGGCCGCTGCCGCCGCTGGACGGCGTCGATCATGTGATCATCCTCGGCGCTGCGTGGTCGGTCTACGAGGACAGGATCAGCGGCTGGATCGGTGCTGAGCTGGACTGGATCCGCGCGGCGGACGCCTCGGGGATCCCGGTGCTCGGCATCTGCTTCGGTGCGCAGGCGCTGACCGCCGCGCTCGGCGGCCAGGTGGAGCGGGCGCCACGGATGGAGATCGGCTGGACCACCGTGGAGACCCTCGATCCGGACTTGATCGAGGAAGGGCCCTGGCTGGAGTTCCACGGGGACCGGTGCGTGCCGCCGCCATCAGCGCGGGTGCTGGCGCACAACGACCTGTGCGTCCAGGCGTTCAGCATGGGCCCGCATCTGGCCGTTCAGTTTCACCCCGAGGTTGATGCGGCGCAGGTCAGCCGCTGGCTTGGCGACGGCGGCCGGGCCGAGGCCGAGCGGGCCGGGCAGGACCCGGACAAGCTCATCGCGCAGACCGAAGCCGAAGAGCCGCAGGCGGCGCGGCGAGCCGACCGGCTGGTCGCGACCGCTCTCCGGCTCGGATCCGGCTGGACCATGGCGGTTGACGGCCAGCCCAGGGGAAACGACGGCCAGCACTGAGAAACCGGACCCAAAGATGGTGACAACCGAGCGGCATTCGGTACAGGGTGTACCTGAGAAATCAGGCTGCTGAGGCAGCGACGTCTACGAGGGAACAGGTGCGATGCCAGACATCCTGACGGCCTATGCCGAGACTCAGGCGGACAAGCTCGCCGTCGTCGACGACAAGGGCGGCGATGATGTTGTCCAGCTGACGTATGCGGAGCTGGAGGCCGCCGCCAACCGGCTCGCGAACGTCCTGCTCGGCCTCGGAGCCCGGCCCGGCGGCAAGGTGATGTGGTGCGGCCCGAACTCCGTGCCGGTGGTCTGCGTCATCAACGCCGCCAGGAAGATCGGTGCCGTAGCGGTGCCGCTGAACTACCGGCTTACGCCTGAAGAGGCCAGATACGTCGTCGACCACTCCGACTCCGAGATCGCCTACGTCGACGCGGACTATGCGCACCTGTTCGACGGGCTGGTCGATGAGCTGTCGAGTCTGCGGCACGTCATCGTCTTCGGGGGCCCGCCCAGGGCCGGGATGCTCAGCAGCGACGAGCTGACCGCCTCGGCATCGGACCAGCCCGCAGACGTCGGCGAAGCCGAAGGCACGGGCGGGACGATGATTTATACCTCGGGGACCACCGGCAAGCCGAAAGGCGCGGTCCGGTACGCCACCGACATGGAAACCGGGCTGGCCTTGATCACTCTGCTCGGCTACCGGCCGGACGACATCTACATCACCTCCGGGCCGCTGTACCACAGCGGTCCCGGCGCGTTCATGGGCATTGGGCTCCTGTTCGGCCAGACGATAGTGGTGCAGCGGAAGTTCGATGCCGAGGACTGGCTGCGGCTGGTTGAGAAGTACAAGGTCACGTCCACGTTCTCCGCGCCGGCCCTCGTCCGGATGCTGTGCGCGCTGCCGCCTGAGGTCAAGGCCAAGTACGACCGGTCCTCGATGCGGGTCATGATCGCCAACGCTGCGCCGTGGAGCTACGCGCTCAAGCAGCAGTACGTCGCCGACTTCCCGCCCGAGTCGCTGTGGGAGGTCTATGGCTCGACCGAGCTGGGCGTTGACTGCGTGCTGAAGCCAGAGGACCAGATGCGCAAGCCAGGGTCATGCGGCCAGCCGGCGCCCGGCATCGAGGTGGTGCTCTTCGACGTGGACGGGAACGTTGTCACTGGCACCGGGCCCGAGCACACGGGAGAGCTGTTCGTCCGGTCCAAGGGCGTCTTCAACGAGTACTACAAGCAGCAGGACAGCTACGACGCGGCCAGTCGCGGCGACTTCCACACCGTGGGCGACATCGCCTACTGGGACGACGAGGGTTACCTGTACATCTGCGACCGCAAGAACGACATGATCATCTCGGGTGGCATGAACATCTACCCGGCCGAGATCGAGGCGGCGCTCGAGCAGCACCCGGCGATTTACGACGTGGCGGTGTTTGGCATCCCGTCCGAGGAGTGGGGCGAGGTCGTGCATGCCACAATCGTGCTCGCGCCGGAGGTGACGCTGTCCGTCGACGACATCAAGTCGTTCGGGAAGCAGCACCTGGCTAGCTACAAGGTGCCAAGGTCGGTCGACTTCATCGAGGAACTGCCGCGGACCGGATCTGGCAAGATCCTCAAGCGCCAGCTGCGGGCACCGTTCTGGGCAGGCCGGACAGCGCAGGTCAGCTGACCCCGCGCCCTTCGTGGCGAGCACCGCCGTGGCGCGCACCTTCGCCGCGAGCACTCTTTTCGCGCGCAGCGTCCCCGCGAGCACCGTCCTGGCGAGCACCGTCGTGACGCGCGGCGTCGTGCGAGCGGTGGGACATGCTGGCGAACGCAACGACTGCGGCCGTGCGGGCAGCGAGGATGCCAGCCAGGGCGACGCCGACTAGGCCGGCGGGGCGGGGATGCGGTACCCGGCGCGGCGCGGCAGCGTGCCGGGTCCGGCGGGCAGGCACGTCTGTCCTGGGGCCGGTTTCCGGTTCCAGGCAAGCGGCCGCGAGGTCTGGGGCGGGGAGGAGGTCGGCGACCCCGTTCCGGTCCTGATGTTGCTTGTCAACGGGTTGCTGGTCGACTTCGGTGGCGGGCAGCTGACCGGCTGGCGGCCTGACTACGCCGTCCCATGCCAGCCAGCCATCGGCAGGGGCCGCACAGCCGAGTTCGGCGAGCAGGTCGTCGGCAGTGGGCCGGTCGGCTGGATCCTTGGCGAGGCAGCGCTCTACCAGCGACCTGAGCTCTGCGGGGACGCTGCCGGTCGCGGCGGTGCCGTAGACCACCCGGTACAGCAGCGCCGAGGCCGAGCCCGCACCGAACGGGGGCTCGCCTGTCGCCGCGAACGCTAGTACGCCGCCGAGGCTGAAGATGTCGGCCGCCGGCCCGACCGGATGACCCTCGGCCTGCTCGGGCGACATGAAACCCGGCGAGCCGACGACCCCGCTGGCGTTAGTCAGGGCGGCCGCGTCGATCGCGCGGGAGATGCCGAAGTCGATGATGTGCGGCCCGTCGCCCGCCAGCAGCACGTTCGACGGCTTCAGGTCGCGGTGCACCACGCCAGCGGCGTGCACGGCGCCGAGCCCCTCGGCCAGGCCCGCGGCGAGAATGAGCACCGAGTCGACCGGCATCGGGCCCTGCGCGACCACTGCTTCGGCGAGCGAGGGACCGTCCACGTAAGCGGTCACCAGCCAGGGCTGTGGCCCATCCGGGTCGGCGTCCACGACCGGAGCGGTGAAGATGCCGCCGACGCGACGGGCCGCGTGCACTTCCTGGGCGAATCGGCGCCTGAAGTCCGGGTCATCTGCCAGCTCGGGCCGGATTAGCTTGACCGCGACGAGTCGGCCGCCGGGAGACGTCCCGAGATAAACGCGGCCCATTCCGCCCGCGCCGAGCCGGTTGAGCAGGCGATATTTACCCACGGCCAGCGGATCGCCAGGCTGTAGCGCGTCCACCTAACCCCCGGTGCTTCGTAGGACGACTACGCAGTAAACGCAATGTATCGCGAGTTGGGATTCGGGGCGAGAGTCGGAACTGTCACAGTTCCCTGACCAGGGCCTAGCCGTCCTGCTGGCCGCGCCCGCCGACCCGGCCAGGACCGCAGATCACCTATTCTTCGCATTGTGATCACCGAAGACAGCCGCTCTCAGCTAGCCAGCCTGGCGCCATCGCCCGAGCTCTCTGTCGTGGCCATCGAACCGCCTGGTTCCGAGGCAGGGACGTGGGCGGGTGCCCCGAGCGCGGTCCGCGATGGTGACCAGATCCTGCTGGCCTATCGGCTCAGGCGGCCTGTCGGCCACGGCCGCGGCTACGCGGTAGCGATCGCCCGCTCAAGCGACGGCGTCCACTTCGAGACGATTCAGGTGATCACCAAGGACGAGATGGACACCGAGTCGCTCGAGCGGCCGGCGCTCGTGCGGACGCCCTCAGGTGCCTGGCGGCTGTACGTCAGCTGCGCTACGTGGGGGACCAAGCACTGGCGCGTCGAGCTCCTCGAGGCCTCAGCGCCCGACGCCTTCGACACGCGGCAGCGTGCGGTCGTGCTGCCCGGCGACGCCGTGACCGCCGTGAAGGACCCGGTGATCCGGCACGAAGCGGGCACGTGGCACCTATGGGCCTCGGTGCATCCGCTCGACGACCCGGCCGGCACCGATCGGATGACGACCGACTACGCGACCAGCCTGGATGGCATCGAGTGGATCTGGCACGGGCACGCGCTGAGCCCGCGGCCGGGTGAGTGGGACTCGCGGGGCGTTCGGGTCAGTGCAGTCCGGTTCGGGGCCGGTGAGATCGTGGCCTACTACGACGGCCGGGCCAGCGTGGCGGAGAACTACGAGGAGCGCACCGGCGTGGCCGTCGGTGCGGCGCCGGATGCGCTGACGGCTGTCGGCGGCGTTCCGGTCGGGGCGGCGTCGGATGGTCGCGGCGGGCTGCGCTATGTGGACATCGTCGATCTTGGCAACGGCCGCGAGCGCTGGTACTACGAGCTCACCCGGCCAGACGGCCTGCACGAACTCCGGACCGAGCTGCGTTAGCTGCTGTGCGCTAGCCGCGGGCGCGCGGTGATGGCGTTGGCGTGCGCCGCGCTAGAACTCGCGGGGCCTGCCGTTGCGTGCCTGTCGCTGGCCAGCGGGCCGGGCCCCGACGAGACCGCCGGAAGCCTCACGCGGCCGGAGCCAGAGGCTGTAGTCGTCGCCCGTGATCTCCTCCAGTAGCCGGATATCGGCTTCGAAGTACGGGAGCAGGGCCTGGCGCTCGTCCCAGGTCAGCGGCCGACGCGGGGCTGCACCGTCCTGGAGAGTGCTTTCCAGCCGGTCGATAAGCTCCCGGCCCGGATGACCGGGCAGCCGGGTAGTGATGGCCGATGCGACCCGCAGGACGCTGGACATGTACCTGTGCCGCCGGGTCAGCTCAGGATGAGCAGTGACATTCTCGCGCGGCAGCTCGTCGAGAATCCCCTGGCTGACGCCGAGGAAACCGCAGATGCGGTCGAGGGTGCCCGGCGGATCATCGATCAGGTCGCGGTAGCGCATGACGAGGACCTGCTCGCGCGGGAAGATCGAGTACAGGTGCTGCAGCTGCTGTCCGTACAGGCCGATGCGCTTGTAGTGCCAGAAGTCCGCCCAGCCGGCCGAGACCCGCTGGTCCTCGGCCGCGCAGGCCCGGACGAAGTCATCGATCGGGTCGAGGCCGGCCGACCACAGGTGGGTCCAGTTCGAGTGCGCCCGCTCGACCGGGTCCCGGACCACGATGATCAGCCGAGCATGCGGGACCAGTTCCTTGATACGCCGCTGCGCTTCGTGCCGGTAGAGGTAGAACGGGGTCGACTCCCCGCGCAGGGTCCCTGGCGGCGCGGCGTCGAACAGGGCCTCATAATCCGGTCGCTGCCAGACATGCTCTCGGTACGTCTTGGCATCACCCGGGCCGCCCTGGGTCGGCGGCGGCCCGTCAGTCAGGAAAAACTTAGGTTCCTTGACCGTGGACAGGTACAGCTCCGGATGCTGCGCAAGCGCGGCGTGCAGGGCGGTGGTGCCTGCCTTAGGCGCGCCGGCCACGAAGAAGTCTGGCAAGGCCACGGCTTCCCCCCGAACTCTAAACCTATTGGATTTATAGGATACCTCTCCATTACCTGGGCGCTACCCCGAACCGCGCTGCCGATGCATCCCTTTGGCTGACAGTCGCGGCCCGCCTGGCCCAGGGCCGCCGGCCAGCGCCGAGCGTGCGCTAGGTACCGAGATTCCTATCCTTGGCAGCATCAGCGAATCGGCCGCTGGCCAGGAGCGGCACGCACGCGCTGGCGTCCAGTTCACCGGCAATGACGACGTCGCCGCCGAAGCCAGCATCTACTAGCTCGGCGCCGCTGGAACAGCTAGCCAGAGCCGCCGCCAGCGTCGGCTCGACCGCGTGCCACGCCGCCGCGGCCGATCTGGCCTCCGGGCTGAGCCCGGTTACGCCCAGGCTATCCAGGGCGGCGATGACGGCTCCTGCGCCCCACAGGTCCTCGGTGGCCGGCCGGAGCGAGTTGTCTGGCCACCGTTCTCCGGCCGCGACGACCGCGATGACCGGGGGAGTGGCCGACCGGCTGGGCTGGCTCGTGATCCACCTAGCGACTGAAGTGCGGTTGCGCAGGCAGGCGCCGAGTACCTGGACGCCTTCGACGCCGTCGACCAAGGCGCTGGCGAGAGCGGAACCATTCGGCGATGGGAGGATAATCCGGTCGAGTCCGGGCGACGCCCTGATCGAGGCCGGGGAGAGGCTGACTTGCTGGGGCCGGCTCTCGACCGATCCGTGTGCGTTAAGGGCTGTAGCAGCACTGACCGCATACGGATGAGCGTGCGCCACGCCGCCGCCCGCCGCTGTGACGTCAGCCGCTGGTTTGCCGCGAGCCGCGCCCGCCCGCGCGGCCGGCCCCCGGACCGCCGCGACCTCGGACCGGCCTACCGCCAGGACCGCCCGATGCTGCCGTGCGAACGCCCGTGCTGAGTCATCGCGCCACTGATACGGGAACACCTCAGCACCCTGATCGAGAGCAACGCTCACGGTCGTAGTGAAGCTGAGGACGTCCACGATGACCACAAAGTCGGCCCCGCGGCTGATCGCCTGCGCGCCCTGCAAGCCCCAGTCCATCCGGACGGCGAACTGGCGCTGGTCAAGCCCCTCACGCATCTGCGCACCCTCTCACTGGCCGGGGTTCGGCCAGGTCCGGTCTGCGGTTCCACTCGGCCCGGGACTGTCGGACCCTAGCGCTAGCGTGCAGTTGAGAGGTAGCGACAGGCTGCCAGCGGAGGCTGCGGAGGTCAAGGCCATGGGCACTGGGGATGCGGGCACTGTGGATGCGGGCACTGTGGATCGGA
>DATHPF010000411.1:0-4670 GCA_035484155.1 Streptosporangiaceae bacterium | reverse complement strand
GCACGTTGCCCGCGGCCATCGTCGCGCCGAGGTCTCCCACGAACTTGTGCAGGAAGTCGGTCAGCTTGTCTTGGTCGATTGCCATTGTTCCTCCGTTGAGCGGCCTGACCAGGTGCCCGGTCAGGCCATGGTGTATTTGGCCTGACTCCAAGAGGTATGCCGCCGGACGGCGGCCGGGCATCGGTAGCCGCTACTGAGGTCAGCGGCTGGGTTACCGGTTCTCGGCGTCGAGGACACCGAGGTCAGCCGCGCGGGCAGCGGCCTCGCGGCGGCTGGCCGCGCCGAGTTTCGCCAGCACGGCCGCGACGTGGCTGTCGACTGTGCGCACCGAAACCACGAGCTGGCTGGCGATCTCGGCGTTCGTGTAGCCCTTGCCGAGCAGGCGCAGCACGTGGATCTGACGGGCGGTTAGGCCCGCAGGATTGTCCCTCGTCTCGTCTCGCGGCCCGCGCGGAATGCGGGTTGCGCCGAGCGCGCGCAGGCGCCCGCGGACCAGGGTGGCCAGTGGTGTGGCACCGAGCTCATCCAGGATCGCCAGTGAGGTCAGCAGGTCGTCCGGTTCGGGGCTTTCCGCCAGCGCCGCGGCGTGCTCGTACGGGCATCCTGCGGCCTCCCACGCGGCGGCGGCCTCTCGCCACCGGCCTGCTGCCTGCAGCGCGTAGGGGTGGTCGGAGGCCGTCTCGGCGGGCTGTCCCGCCTTGGCGAGCCAGTAGCCGAGTTCCGCCTGATATACCCGGTCACCCAGCTGCCTGGCGTCCTGGTAGACCGGCATGGCGATGTCGCGCACCCGGGCGTGGTCGCCGCGGAGCCAGGCGTCCTCCGCGCGCGCGGCGGCGGCCGGGCCCAGCCGCTGCAGTTCGTCGAGCTGCACCGCCAGCTTCCACGCCGACGAGAGCAGCCGGGCGGCCCGCGGCTGCCCGCGCCGGACCTGCACCCGGCCGAGCACGATCAGCGCCGGGCATCGCGCCGGCAGGAACGCCTGTGCCGCAGCTTCGGCGGCGCGAACAGCCTCGTCCCACGAGCCCCGCGCGAACTCCAGCCTCGCCCGCATGACCTGCATGTAGGAGAGGATTCCGAAGAACTCGGAATCCTCGGCGAGCTTCATGGCCGCGGACAGGTAGCGCTCGGCCTCCTCCAGGCGGCACCAGTCGAGCAGGTTCCGGACAAGGTTCACGTACGCACGGCAGGCGTCCTCGACGTCGCCCGCCTCCAGGGCGACCCGGAGCGCCTCATCCAGGGTGGGCTGACCAGCAGGATCGCCGAGCCCCCAGCGGGAGACGCCGATGTTGGTCAGGGCGTGCGCCGTGACCGCCGCATCGCCCGCCTCCCGGGCCAGCGCAGCGGCGCGCTCACCGTACGCGATGCTCTCGGCGAAGCGACAGGCGGCCATGCACAGCTGCGATTCGTTGCTCAGGGCCAGCGCGAGCAGCCGGCTGTCGCCGGCCCGCTCCAGCACGTTGATCGCCTCCCGGCCGGCCAGTTCCGCGGCTGTGCGATCGCCCGCCATCCACCACATCCGCGACAGCCACCGCAGGCAAGCGCCGAGCTGGCGCAGATCTCCCAGCGAGCGGTTCAGGTCGACCGCGCGCTGCCCGGCTTTGACCGCCTTGTCGATCGCTCCGACCGTGTAGCACTCGATCGCGTACTGTGCCAGCAGTTCGGCGCGCTCACCCGGGGCGAACCGGCCTCGGTGCTCGAGCACGAGACCGAAATGGGCAACGGCCTCGCGGTGGGCGCCAGCAGCGGCCGCGTCTCGTGCGGCGGCCGGACCGTACCGGATGATGGCGTCCTGGTCACCTGCTTGCGCGGCGTGATGGACGATCCGCGACACGTCCGATCCGTCATGGTCGATCAGGGCGGCGAGGACGCGCTGATTCAAGGCCATGAGCCGCGCCGCTGGCACAGAGTCGGCGATGGCGCGCCGGGTCAGCTCGTGCCGGAATGCGATCCTGCGCGTGGACACCGAGAGCAAGCCGCGTTCTTCGGCTGCCGCCAGCGCCGCCACAGCCCCCGGGCCCGTGCCGGAGACGAGCGCGTCCACCAGCCAGCGGTCCAGCGCGGACGGGACGACGGCCAGCTGCTCGAGCACGTCCTGCGTTGCAGGGTCCAGGCTCCGGACCCTGGCCAGTACGGCATCGGCGATCGTTGGCGGAACACGCTGGCCATGCGCCGAGACGAGCAGCTCATGAACGAAGAATGGATTGCCGGACGTCAGCGCGAACAGGTCATGTGCGTCGACCGGGCTTCCCGCGCTGAGCTGCCGCACCGCTTGCTGCGACAGCCGGCGCAGCGGCAGGTGCCGCACATGGTCGCTGCGGGATGCCTGGCCCAGCAGGCCGTGAAGCGGGTGGTCGCGATTCAGCTCGTCATCGCGGTATGTCAGGACCAGGACGGCCGGCAGGTCGGCGATCCGCCGGATGAGGTAGCGCAGCGCGTCGAGCGTAGCGTCGTCAGCCCAGTGAACATCCTCGATCACCAGCACGGTCGGATGTTCGGGCCAGGTCAGTTCCGTGCGCAGGGCGGTGAACACGCGGTCCCGTTCGCTGCCGTCCGCTACGGCGCGGCTGAGCTCGGTTCCGACGCTGCCGACCAGGTCGCGGAACGGGCCAAGGGTCCGCGGAGTCGTCAGGTCATCGCAGTACCCGACGAGCATCCTGCCCTCGGCGGGCAGGTGGGAGCGCAACGCCTCGACCAGGCTGGACTTGCCGATCCCAGCCTCGCCCATGACCAGCACAACGGACCCGTGCCTGCCGGCCTCCCGCACGGCATTGGCGAGCAGCGACAGTTCGGCGTCACGCTCCAGAATGCCCCGCCCCATGACCTGATTGTAAAAGGACGGCAAAACTGTCAACCCGCCATCGCTCAGCCGGGTGGCCGAGCCGATCCGGACTTCACGCACCTACCGTCCTGGCGCCGCGGTACATGGCGCGTCGGTACGGACCTGGCTGGACCGGATCGCAGCTAACGCACGCCGGCCAGCCCATCCAGAGGCGCGGGTCAAACCGGACGAGCGGTAGCCGCCGCTATCGCACGCTGGGGACATACGCCGGAACATCTCATCTGTTCACCCCGGGCTGCTAATGCTGTCTGCGCTGGTGATCGAGCTGACCGCCGCCGGCACTGGACCAGCTGCCGAGTCCTGAATCGCTGGCGCAATTCCCGAGATCGGTAACCGCAGTCCCCAGAATCCGTGATGGCTACCGATGTGCGGCAGCTAGCTCTCCATGACCCTGGATCGGGCGGCACAACGGTGCCGAGCTGATCAGCCAACAGGAAGCGGTCCCATGCTGAGTCCCTCTATTCATGCGGCGCTCGCGCACGAGCGTCATCAGACATTTCTGGCGCAGGCGGAGACCGACCGGCTGGCCCGGCAGGCGCGGTTGCACCGGCGGCAGGCGGGCACGCCCAGTGCCCGCAGATCGCCGCTAAGCTGGCGTCCAGCCTGGCTACAGCGCGGCCGGAGCCGCCTGCTCGGTCACTGGCCGCAGTCCGCGGTGACGGGCAGGCCGGTAGTTCTCCGCGACGGGTCGACAGTGCTGATCCGGCCGGTCCACAGCGCTGACGCCCCGCTTGTGGCCGACGGCTTCGCCCGGTTGAGCGCCCGGTCCCGCCAGCTGCGGTTCCTGACGCCGAAGAAGGAACTATCACCAGCCGAGTTGCGCCACTTCACCGACGTCGACCACCACGACCACGAGGCGCTCGGCGCACTGGATCATGCCGACGGGCGCGGTGTCGGTATCGCCCGGTACGTCCGCGATGCCGACGACCCGCAGGCCGCCGAAATCGCGGTCACCATCATCGACGACTGGCAGGGTCGCGGGCTCGGCACCGAACTGGTGGCTCAGCTATCTGATCGTGCCCGCTCCGCAGGCATCCGCCGCTTCACCGCGCTGGTCGCGGCCGACAATCCGGCGATGGCCGGACTGCTGCGCGCCGTCCGGGCCGACCTTGTCCGCCGCGAGCCGGGTGCCCTCCGGTATGAGATCACACTGGGGCCTGCGGACAGCACAGCCCGGCTGGCGTCCCCAGCTCTAGCGATGATCCGCCTGGTCACCTGCCAGATCCGACTGCGCCAGAATCCGCCGCCATCACCATGATCGCCGAAACGCGCCAGAACAAAGCCCGCCGCAGCGCCGACCGGCTATTGCCCCGCGACATCTATTCGTGCTGGGCTCAGCGTAGAGCCGACGCAACAGGCTTGGTCTGGTCTCCTGCGCACCGTCTGCGCGTGGGCGCTGGATTGCGTGTTGTGGGGTGGGTGGGAGGATGGCGGTCATGGACGCCGGCGTTCATCTGCCGTTGATCGACTTCAGCGGCGGGGGATTCTCCTACCGTCGGCTCGCCGAGACGGTGGACGCCGCGCGGGCGTGCGGGTTCGGGGCGGTCTCGGCCAATGATCATTTCCTATTCTCTGCGCCCTGGCTAGATGGGCTGACGGCGCTGGCAGCGGTGATCGAGCGGTCAGGCGGGATGAAGCTGGTGACCACCGTAGCGCTGGCGGCCTTGCGCGGGCCGGTGCCATTGGCCAGGGCGCTGTCGGCACTGGACGAGTTGTCCGATGGCCGGGTGATCGCTGGTGTCGGCCCGGGTTCGTCCAGGGCCGACTACGACGCGGTGGGCGTGCCGTTCGAGCAGCGGTGGCAGCGCTTCGACGAGACGCTCCAGCTGAT
>DATHPF010000410.1:0-13045 GCA_035484155.1 Streptosporangiaceae bacterium | reverse complement strand
CGGCGCCGAGGCCGGCGACCGGGCCGAGGCCGGCCGCGACGACGGGCACGACCGAGAGGTTGTCGACGACGCGATCCCAGCCGGGGTTCACCGGGACATAGGTGTGGCCGGTCTGCTCGAGCGACTTGACGCTGCCGCCGCCGCCGGTGCCTTCGACGAGCCTGATGACTGGCAGCCGGAGCTCGTTCGCCAGTTGCTCGGAGTAGATCTGCTTCGCGATAATGCCCGCGTCCGCCGCGCCGCCGCGGATCGTGAAGTCGTCGCCGCCCACGACGACCTTGCGACCGGCCACCCGCCCGGTCCCGGTGACGAAGTTGGCCGCCATGAAGCTGGCGAGGATGCCCGCATCGTCATAGGCAGCCGTCCCGGCCAGCGCGCCAATCTCGCGGAAGGAGCCCTCGTCGAGCAGGACGGCGATCCGCTCGCGAACGGTCAGCCGCCCCGCGTCATGCTGCCGCCGGATCTTGTCCGGGCCGCCCATGCGCTCAGCAAGCTCCTGCCGCCTGCGCAGCTCGTCCAGTTCCGGTTGCCATGTCATGCCGACAAAAGCTAACTCACCGTGGCATCTCCAGGCCATAGGCGACCGCTTCCGGTGCCGGGTCCCTCAGTTCCTGCCCGGCCAGCTCCGGGTCGGCCGCCTGGCCTGACCGCCACTCCGCGAACGCCATCGCGAGCAGGCTCGGCACCAGGTCGGTCGATCGGCGCGCTACCCAGGCGGTGCCTTTGGTGGCCATCCAGGCCAGCTGCTCGGCCTTAGTGGGCGGCTGGTTGAGCGGCTCGGCGCCCGGTGGCGGCCCGACTTGATGACCGGCCTGCGCCAGCAGCGCGTGGAACCGGCGCGCAATGAGCCGGTGCCCGCGCTCACTGGGGTGCAGTCGGTCGACAGCCCACATCCCCGGGTCGTAGACCGCCGCATCGGTGGCGGCGTCGAAGTGCAGCGTGCCGAATCGCGCGGCCATCTGATCCATGACGTCGTTGACCTGATGGGCCCGTCGCGCCAGCGGCCTGGCCAGCACGCCGGGCACCCCGAGCATGCGGCCCGGATCGGGCAGCCGCATGGTGAGCACGTCGGCGCCAGAGGCCCGGAGGGCGCCGATCGTATGGGCGGCAGCCGCCCCGATCCGGTCGGGGTCGAAGTTCGGGCGCAGCGTGTCGTTGACGCCGATCACCACGCTGGCTACGTCCGGCCGGAGCCGCAGCGCGCGGGGTAGCTGATCTCGCTCCAGCTCAGCCATGCAGGCGCCGTTCCCGGCGACGTTATGCAGCGCACAAGCCGGCACGGTCTCGGCCAGCAAGACGGCCCAGCCTCGCCAGCCCCGCGGGCCCTTGCGAGGCGCGCGGCCGACTCCTGGTACCTCGACCGGCGGCAGCCGGACCGGGTCGCCTATCCCGAGCGTGATTGAGTCACCGAGCGCGACGAAGGTCGTCATGCCGCGACCGCCGTACGCTCGACCGAGCCAGTGGCCGACAACACGTCGACGTAGTGCTCGATCAGCTCGTCGCAGAGCGCAGGCCAGCTACGGCCGAGCACCATCTGCCGGCCCGCGCGGCCATGCGCGGCGCGCAGCGCAGGGTCGGCCGCAAGCTTGCCCACCGCAGCGGCCAGGGCCGCGGCGTCGCCCGGCGCCACCAGGAAGCCAGTCACGCCGTCGCGCACCAGATCGAGCGGGCCGCCGGCCGCGGGCGCCACGACGGGAAGGCCGCTGGCGGCGGCTTCCTGCAGCGTCTGGCCGAAGGTGTCGTGCGGGCCGGCGTGCACGAATACGTCGAGGCTTGCGTAGATCATGGCCAGATTCTCGCCGCCGCGCTGCCCGAGGTACAGGGCCGAGGGCACGGCACGCCGGATCGCGGCCTCAGCCGGACCGCCGCCCACGATCACCAGCCGCACGCCCGGCAGGGCAGCGACGTCAGCGAGCAGGTCGACGCGCTTCTCGGTGGCGAGGCGCCCCACGTAGCCGACCAGGAGCTCGCCACCTGGCGCGAGCTCGGCCCGCAGCTCATCGCTGCGCTTGGCCGGGTCGAACCGGCGGCAGTCCACACCGCGGGCCCACACCTGGACTCGCTCGATGCCGTGCTCTCGCAGGTCCAGGGCCGTTGCCGTACATGGCGACAGGGTCCGGTCTGCCGCATTGTGGATCTTGCGCAGCCGGTGCCAGGCGATCGCCTGACCGACCCTGCCCGCGTGGTAGGCACGCGCGTAGGCGGGCAAGTCCGTGGCATACACCGCGACCATGGGCACGCCGAGCTCGAGCGCCGCCGCGCAGCCGCCGGCCCCGAGCACGAACGGCCCGGCCAGGTGGACGAGGTCCGCGCGATGCGCCGCCACGGCGGCCCGGACACCCGCGCCGGGCAGCCCGACCCGGAAACCCGGATAGACGGGCACGCCGATCGAGCGCACCCGGACAATGGGAAAGTCGAAGCCCCGGTCGGGCAGCGGCACGCCGCTGGCCGGCTCCGGAGCGATGACGAGCGGCTGATGGCCGCGAGAGATCAGGTGCTCCGCCACGCGCACCGCAGTGTGCGCGACGCCGTTGACATCGGGCGGGAATGATTCGGAGACATAAGCAATACGCACGCTCACACGGTGAGCCACGCGTCTGAGCGCAACGCACGCTAGGCCGTGACGGTCCGGCGAACTGTAGGTGACATCTCTGTAGCAAGAACAGGCAGGTCAGCCGCACCGCAAGCCCGGCCTGCGTGAACAGGCAGGCCGGGCTGCGGGCCGGCTAGGCGATGTGCGTCACTGGGACGCCGCCTGGCCGCCGGGCGACGCGGCGCGGCGCGGCCGGGAGCCCGGCGGGCGGTGAGCGGACGCTCGCGGCGGACGACCAGAGTTGCGGCGGGACCTCGGCGGCGCGGTGGCCGGGCGGGCCCTGTACTCGGCCGCTGGCGGCCGGGGCGGCACAGGCGTCCCCGTCGTCGCGATCTCGCGGACCACGGGATGACCTGCCCCGACGTGATGCCGGACAGGATCGACCCCGGCGGACTCGTGGAGGCGCTCGAGCTCACGGAGCTGCTCGCGCATCGCCAGGGTTACGACCAGGCCGGTCGCGCCAGCGCGTGCGGTCCGGCCGGACCGGTGCAGGTAGTCCTTGTGGTCGTTGGGCGGGTCGAAGTGGACAACGAGCTCGATGCCGTCTACGTGAATGCCGCGCGCCGCGACGTCGGTCGCGACCAGGACCCGCGGATGGCCGGCCGCGAACGCGTCCAGCGCCCGCTGCCGCTGGCTCTGGTTGCGGTCACCGTGGATGGCTGCGGCGCTGACGCCGGCCCGCTCAAGCTGCTTGGCCAGCCGGTCGGCGCCGTGCTTGGTCCGGACGAAGAACAGCGTACGGGCCGGGCGGCTCGCCATCTCCGCGGCGACGGCGAGTTTGTCCTCTGCCGTCAGCACAAGCACGCTGTGCTCCGCCGCGCTCGCCGAGATAGCGTCCGGCGTCACCGCGTGCAGGGCGGGATCAGTGAGGTAGGACCGGACCAGCTTGTCCACGCCCCGGTCCAGGGTCGCAGAAAACAGCATTCGCTGGCCCGTCGTCGGCGTCTCGTCCAGGATTCGCGTCACCGATGGCAGGAAGCCCAGGTCGGCCATGTGATCGGCCTCGTCGATGACCGTGACGGTCACGTGCGCGAGGTCACACGACCTGCGCTCAAGCAAGTCGATCAGCCGGCCAGGAGTCGCGACGACGATGTCGACGCCACCAGCGAGGCGGGCGATCTGGCGCCCGATCGGGACGCCGCCGTAGACAGTCGTCACGCTCACGCCGATCGTCCGGCCGAGCGGCGTCAGCACGCCAGCGACCTGCTGCGCGAGCTCACGGGTCGGCACCAGGATGAGACCGCGCGGCGCCTTCGGCGCAGCCTGGCCGCGCATCCCGGCGATCCGGCTGAGCATCGGGAGGCCGAAAGCGAGTGTCTTGCCCGATCCGGTCTCGGCCCGGCCAAGCACGTCACGGCCGTCCAGGGCGTCGGGCAAGGCGCGCGCCTGGATGGCGAACGGTTCGGTGATGGCGCGGTCAGCCAGCGCCTTGACCAGCCTCGCATCGAGACCGAGCTCGGCGAAGGTCCGGTCGGGCGGCTGCGGCAGGCTGGCTGCCGCCGCCAGCGCGCGGTCAAGCTCGGACCGCGGGTCTGGCCGCTGGGAGTCGCCGGACGGCGTATTAGACCGGCCGGGGCGGTGCTGCCGAGGTTTCCCACGGTAAGGCGCGGGCGCGCGGCGGCGCCCTGAAGTGTGAGGCATATATGCCAGGCTCCATCGGTAATCCTGGGCCGCGTCATGTCAAGAGTCGACGACACGGCGAAATTACGGATTCACCGAGGAGCGGACAGCTCGCATAGCGACCGCGAGAGCCCATGCCCTTGGTGAGCACAGTGCTCGCGAGACGGTGCATTAAGCACCATAGGCAGCCAACGCTACCAGTAGCCCGGATGTTCCCGGCCCTACGCCGCCTGGCCGCGTGTCGGCACCATCGAGGCTGTCCTCCAGCTCGTCGGGCTATCCTGCCGCTATGAGCACTTCGCCGCTGGACCCGCAGGATGTCCGCGCGGCTGCCGAGGTCGATCGCGAGCTCGGGCCCGAATACAGCGACGAGGTGGTCGCGGCTTTCATCGACCGAGTAGACCGGGCCGTGGCCGCACGCGTCGAAGCGCGACTGGCCGAGGAACGCCGGGGCCAGCCTGCACGTCGCGGCGGTCGCCGGACGCTGCTGACGGGCGTCGCCCTCGGCGTCTGCGCGGGCGCCGTGATAGCTGGCATCGGCGTTGGCCACACGCACGTCGGCGTTGCACACCGGGCCATGGTGCACGTGGTTCCCCACAGCGGCGTTGGGCCCGGCCAGGGCGGGCTCAGGCCGCCGCCCGTCCCGCCGCCGCCGCCAGCGGCAGTGAGCTAGGCGCCGGCTAGGCCGGTTGGTCCCCCCGACCCCCCGGAGGTCCAGCAGTGAGCGTCCTGCACGTACACGGCTACGGCCTGCCGACCGGCGAAGTCGTCGACTTGTTCGCGGATGGCGACCAGTGGACCACCGACCCAGTGGCAGACGCCGACCTGGTCGGCGAGGGCTGGGTCCTGCCCGGCCTCGTCGACGCGCATACGCATCCAGGCGCCGAGGAACCAGGCACGCCCTTCGACGAGCACCTGCTGAGGGCCGACCTGCGCCAGCATGTGGCCGCCGGGGTAACGCTGATCCGGTCGCCCGGACTGGCTGGCCAGCCGCCGGACTGGTTCGGCGCGGATCCCGACCTGCCGCGCGCGGTGCACGCCGGACCGTGGTTCACCCGTGATGGCCAGTTTTTTGATGGCTGGGGGCGGCGGCCTAGCCTCGCTGAGCTACCGGAGCTGGCCGCCGAGCAGGCGCGACGAACCGGCTGGGCCAAGATCATCGGCGACTGGCGGCGTGATGACGAGCCGATCCCCGCCGACGTGCTGGCCGCAGTCGTCACCGCCGTGCACGCGGCCGGCGGCCGCGTGGCGGTGCACGCTAACTACGCGCAGACCAGCAAGTCGGCGGTAGCCGCGGGCGTCGACTCCATCGAACACGGCATGCGGCTCGATCCGGACCTGCTGCCGCAGCTAGCCGCGGACGGCATCGCGCTGACGCCGACCCTGTCCGTCATCGAAGGCATGCTGGCAAACGCAGGCGATCGCGATCTGGGCGACCTTCCCGCGGCGGTCCAGGCACATCGCGACCTGGTCGTACAGGCCGCGGAGGCCGGCGTGACCCTGCTCGCCGGGACGGACTCGCGCCCGCATGGGCGGATCACCGACGAGATCAGCGCGCTCGTCGCCGCGGGCATTCGGCCGCAGGATGCGCTGGCCGCGGCGTCGTGGACCGCACGCGCCTACCTGGGCTGGGCCGGTCTGGAACCAGGTGCGCCAGCCGACGCCGTCGTCTACGACGCCGACCCGCGCTCAGATCTCAGCCAGCTTGCTAACCCGGCCGCCGTGATCCTCCGCGGCAGGCTCGTGTATCGGCGCTTATAACTCCACACCATCTACACCTGAAGGCGGCGTGGCGTCGCTACGGTCGGGCTAATTCGCCTAGCGCCAGCTAGTTAGCTGGAGGAGGACGCCATGAGGAAACCCGCGGTTGCTGGCTTAATCACGATGCTCGCTGGCCTGTGCGCGGCAGGCTGCGCGACGTCCCCGTCGGCTGTTGGCTCCCCGTCCCCGTCCCCGTCCCCGTCCCCGTCCCCGTCGGCTGTTGGCTCCGCGCCCGCGTCGGCTGTTGGCGCCGCGGCCGTGGTCTGCTCGACCGACTGGGGCACCGGGGCGCGGGACAAGGCGCAGCTGGTTCAGAACGGCCTACGGGATGTCCGGGTCGGCCGGCATGCCTGCTACGACCGGCTCGTCTTCGATCTCGGCGTCGGCCGTGCCCCCGGTTACCACATCAGCTACGTGAGCGCCTTCCGCGCGCAGGGTTCGGGCCAGCTCGTGCCGACGACCGGCCACGCCAAGCTGCTGGTCAATGTCCGCGCACCGGCCGCTGCCAGCTTCAGCGCCAGCAACAGGCACCTCCTCGGGGTCGCGGGCTTCGCAGAGTTCCGCCAGGTGGCCGGCCTTGGCAGCTTCGAAGGGATCACGTCCATCGGCCTTGGGCTCCGCGCGACCGCGCCGTTCCGGGTGCTGGAGTACCAGACCGCCAGTCACCACGTCGAACTGGTCATTGACGTCGCGAACCGCTGATGACCCGGCAGCTGGGACGCCTGCTAGCGCAGCAGTAGGCGGGCGGCCAGTTCGAGGTGCGATGCTACGTCGTTAGCGGACGCTCGCCGGGTCACCCAGGCGACGAGGTTCGACAGCCAGACGTCGCCGATGATCCTGGCGATCGCCCGCTCGTCCGCCGTCGGCTCACCATCGTGCATGGCCTTAGTGAGCATGTCCTCCATGAGCTGGGCGACGAGGTTGACCTCGGTGGCGGCACTCGGGTCGGCGAACATGAACGCCCTCGTCATGGCCTCGATCAGCAGCGGATCGCGCTGCATGGACCTGGTCACCCGGCCAAGCACGTAGAGCATCCGGTCATAAGCAGTGTCGCCAGGTACCGGCGCTCGATCGAGCCGTTCTTGCGCCCGCTCGAACTCCCTGGCCAGTCCGGACACCAGCAGGTGGATCTTGGACGGGAAATACCGGTACAGCGTGCCCAGTGCGACGTCGGCACGCTCGGCCACGGTCCGCATCTGCACGGCTTCGTAGCCGCCCTTGGACGCCAGCGCCAGCGTGGCGTCAAGGATGCGCTTGCGCCGCTCGCGCTGCGCGGCGGAGCCCAGCTCGGCCTCCGCCGGTCCGGGCGTGGCAGGCCCGGCGACGGCCGACCGCGAGGCGCCTGATCCCGGCGCGGCTGGTCCTGAAGCAGTCAGATCAGCGCTGCCGCTGTTACGTGTTCTCGGCGGTGCCATCCCGGCCTTCCGTCCTTCCCATCACGCGCACCTGCGCATCGGGCCCGCGCAGGCCGGGCCGCGCCGCGCCTGGTAGAGCGCGTTTCTTGGCGGGGCCAGCCTAGCAACGTGATCGTCCCGGACCTGGCTGCGACGCTGCGCCGCAGCTGGTACCGGGCACCCTGGCCCACTACAGGTATAACGTGTTCTAATTTTGACTGCCAAGGAAACAGGAGGACGAGTTGCCGATCGCGAATACCGACGAGCAGCTTGCGCTCCAGGCTTCGATCCGCGAATGGGCCAAGCGAGCCCGGTCCATCGATCTCGTCCGCGGCCTTGAGCCCGGCCGCGAAATCAGCACTGGCACTGGCGATCATGACGTCGAGGCTGCCGAGCGCTGGGCCAGCCTCGCCGAGCTCGGGGTGTTCGCTGTCGGTCTGCCGGCGGAGGTGGGCGGTACCGGCGGCGCGCCCGAACTGGCCGCTGCGCTGGCTCAGCTCACCGAGTCGCTAGTGCCGGGCCCGCTCCTTCCGACGCTGCTAGCCGCCCAGGTACTGACCCGAAGTGTGGCCGGGGAGGCGCCGCGAGTGGCGCTCGGCGCGATCGCCGCGGGTGCGGCATCGGTGGCGGTCGCGCTGGACGCCAGCGAGGTGACGGCGACGGTGCGGCCAGACGGCTCGGTCGAGCTCGACGGACGGGCCGGACCGGTGCTCGGCGGCGGCACTACGACGCATCTGCTGATTGGAGCTTCCGGACGGACGGGACCGCACAGCTCCGCACACGCCGGCGTCGACAGTGACGACCGCGGCGGTGTCTGGTGCCTCCTGCCGGCTGACCACCCCGGCGTCGTGCTGACGCCACGGATCCCGGCAGATTTCTCGCGGTCGCTTGCGGACGTCGAGCTGACGGCCGCAGTGGCGAGCCCGGAGCAGGTCCTGACCGGGGTCAGCACCGACGGCGTGCACGATCTGGCCGCGGCGCTGGGTGCTATCGAGGCCGCCGCCGTGTCGAGCTGGTGCACCCGCACCGCGGCCGAGTACGCCGCGATCCGGCATCAGTTCGGCCGTCCGATCGGCTCGTTCCCGGCGGTCAAGCACCTGTGCGCAGGCATGCTGTGCCGCAGCGAAACGGCCGCCGCTCTTGCCTGGGACGCGGGCCGGGCGATCGGCGACACGCCCGCCGACTTGCCGGTAATCGCCGCGGCCGCCGCCGCGTTCAACCTGGACGCGGCCGTGGACACCGCCAAGGACTGCATCCAGGTGCTCGGCGGCATTGGTTTCACCTGGGAACACGACGCTCATCTGTACCTGCGCCGGGCCGTGGCGCTTCGCCAGCTACTCGGCGGTGCCGCACGATGGCGCGACCGGACGGCCGAGCTGGCGCTGGCGGGGACACGTCGCCAGCTCGCGCTGACGGCGAGGTCGGGCGACGAGAGCGCGCTGGGCGACGAGCTCGCCGCCGTCCGGACCACCGCCAGAGAGCAGGCGGCTCGCGTCTCAGCGCTGCCGGCCGCTGAACAGCGGCGCGCGCTCGCCGATTCCGGCTACGCCGCGCCCGCCTGGCCGCCGCCGCACGGGCTGGCGGCTTCGCCAGCCGCGCGCCTGGTCATCGACGACGAACTCGACCGGGCCGGCCTGGCCAGGCCGGACATCATCATCGGGGGCTGGGCCATCCCGGCGATTCTCGGCCACGGCACTGCGGCGCAGGCTGACAAGCTGGCCGGGCCGACGCTGCGAGGGGACATCACCTGGTGCCAGCTCTTCAGCGAGCCGGAGGCGGGCTCCGACCTCGCCTCGCTGCGGACCAGGGCGGAGCGGGCTGACGGCGGCTGGCGCCTCACCGGCCAGAAGGTGTGGACATCGCTGGCCCGGCAGGCTGACTGGGCGATCTGCCTGGCGCGCACCGACGCCAGCGTGCCGAAGCATAAGGGCCTGACGTACTTTCTCGTCGCAATGAACAGTCCTGGCATTGACGTCCGGCCACTGCGCGAGATCACCGGCCGGGAGATGTTCAACCAGGTCTTCCTTGACCAGGTCTTCGTGCCAGACGATTGTGTGGTCGGCGCTCCCGGCGACGGCTGGCGGGTTGCCCGGACAACCCTTACATCGGAACGGGTCGCGATGGGCACCGACTCGTCTGTCGGCGAGGCCGTCGAGCGACTCCTCGACCTGGCAGCGCGATGCGCGGCCGACGCTGACCCGGTCGTGCGGCAGCAGCTAGGTTCGCTTGTCGCCGCGGGCCTCGCCGTCTCGCTACTAGATCTCCAGGCCGTCATCACCCAGCTACGCGGCGGGGATCCCGGTCCGCTGGCGGCTGTCCGCAAGCTCGTCGGGGTCAGCCACCGGCAGGCGGTCGCCGAGGCAGCCCTCGAGCTGACTGGTCCGGCAGGCGCTGCGGCCGACGGCCAGGCCGCCGAGATACTCGAGGAGTTCTTGCTCACCCGCTGCCTGAGTATCGCCGGAGGCACGACGCAGATCCTGCTGTCAGTGATCGCTGAACGGCTTCTCGGACTTCCCCGCGAGGAGGCACGCTAGATGGATTTCACCTTCGGGGAGGCCGAGGTCGAAGCGTCCGGGCTGGCTGCGCGGGTGCTCGGCGCAGCTGATGACGCCCGCTCGCGGTCTGGCGCTGGCGCGGCGGCCGGCGCTGGCCAGGCTGCCGACCTGGATTGCTCGCTGTGGAAGGAGCTGGGCCAGTCCGGCCTGCTGTCGCTGGCACTGCCGGCCGAGCTTGGCGGTGACGGCCTCGGTGTGCAGGCGACTGCCGCGGTGCTGACCGAGGTCGGCAGGCACGCGGCCCGGATCCCGGCGCTGGCCACGCTGGCGCTCGGCGTGCTGCCGGTGGTCAGGTCCGGCGACGCGGACCTGAAGCGCAAGCTGCTCAGCGGCGTCGCCGAAGGCGAGACGATCCTCACCGCCGCGATCCGGGAGCCCTCGCATCCGATGCCGTCGGCGCCCTCGACCACCGCGACGCTGGCCGGCCAGCCGGGCACGGTGTCCGGCGTCAAGGTCGGCGTGCCGTACGCGGCGGCGGCGAGGTGGATCCTCATTCCGGCTAGTACGGACGCCGGCGATACGGCCGTCGCGATCGTCGCGCCTGACGCGCACGGACTGTCCTGCCAGCGGACGCGCAGCTCGTCCGGGCTGCCGGAGTACACGCTCCGGCTTGCGGACACCCCGATCCTGCACGTTCTGGATGGCTGCAGCGCTATCGACCTGTATGAGCTGGCGGTGGCGGGCGCCTGCGCGGTCGGCGACGGGGTGCTGGCGGCAGCGCTCGACCTCACTACCGAGTACATACGGCGCCGTGAGCAGTTCGGCCGGCCGCTGGCGACGTTCCAGGCCGTAGCGCAGCAGATCGCCGACGTGTACGCGGCCGCCCGGACGCTGCACTTGGCTGCCGTGTCGGCGTGCTGGCAGCTCGACACGGGCCGGGCCGCCGGGCGGGACGTCGACGTCGCCGCCTACTGGCTGGCCGAGCACGGCCCGGCGGCGTTGCGGACCTGCCATCACCTGCACGGCGGCCTCGGCATGGACGTGACCTATCCGCTGCCGCGGTACTCGGCGCTCATGACCGACCTGGTCGCATTCGTGGGCGGCGCAGCCGACCGGCTAGACCGGCTCGGCTCGCGGGAAGCGGCGGGTGCCTGATGTTCCTCGATCTCACCGACGAGCAGCTGACACTGCGGGCCGCCGTGCGCGCTTACTTCGCGACGCTGATCAGCCCGGCCGAGCGCGAGGCGATGCTGACGCAGCGGCACGGCAGTGTGTACCGTGACGTGGTTCGCCGGATGGGCCGTGATGGCTGGCTCGGCGTCGGCTGGCCCGTCGAGTACGGCGGTCACGGTCTCGGCCAGATCGAGCAGCAGATCTTCGTCAACGAGGCGGCCCTGGCCGACGTGCCCCTGCCCGCCGTCACGCTCCAGACCGTCGGCCCGACGCTGATGGCACACGGGACGACGGAGCAGAAAGACTTCTTCCTGCCGAAGATCCTCACTGGCGAGCTGCACTTCGCCATCGGTTACACCGAGCCGGACGCCGGGACGGATCTGGCGTCGCTGCGCACCAGGGCCGTGCGCGACGGCGAGCACTACATCGTCAACGGCCAGAAGATCTTCACCACCGGCGGACACGACGCCGATTACGTCTGGCTGGCGTGCCGCACCGACCCCGGCGCGCCCAGGCACAAGGGCCTGTCGATCCTGATTGTGGACACCGCCGATCCGGGCTACTCGTGGACGCCGATCATCACCCACGACGGCGCGCATCACGTCAACGCGACCTACTACGCGGACGTGCGCGTGCCGGTCACCATGCGCGTCGGCGAGGAGAACGCAGGCTGGCGGCTCATCACCGCGCAGCTCAACCACGAGCGGGTGATGCTCGGCCCGTCGGGCCGGCTCGGCGTGCTGCATCAGCGCGTGCATGACTGGGCGGCGAGGCAGGCCGGGCCAGACGGCCGACCGGTACTCGACCAGCCGGACGTCCGCCGGGCGCTGGCCAGGGCGAGCGCGGCCGAGCGGGTCAACGAGTTGCTCAACTGGCAGGTGGCCGTGACCGAAACGGTCGACATCGCCGACGCCTCGGTCACCAAGGTCTTCGGGTCCGAGCAGGCGCAGCGGATTGGCGCCGAGCTGGCCGAGGTGGTGAGCCGGCACGGTGACCTCGCCGACGAGCACACCGCCGACCTGGCACGGTGGCTGGACGTGCAGAACAAGCGCAACACCGTGATGACATTCGGCGGAGGAGTCAACGAGGTGCAGCGGGAGCTGATTGCGATGGCCGGCCTCAAGCTGCCGCGGGTGCCGCGATGACGGGCGACGACGCCAGCGCGGCCATCCTGGCGGTGGCCGACAAGGTCAAGGCAGCTGGGCCGGGAGCGCCGCGGCTGGCCAGGGATCCGGTGAACTTGGCCGCCATCCGCACCTGGGGCGACGCCATCGGCGACGCCAATCCGGTATACACCGATCCCGCTTTCGCGGCCCGCTCGGTGCACGGCCAGCTCGTGGCGCCCCCTGCCATGGTGCAGGTCTGGACCATGCCAGGGCTGCGACGGCCGCCCGCCGACGACGGCATCGATCCGCTCGGGCAGATCATGCGGACGCTGGACGAGGCAGGGTATCCGGCGGTAGTGGCGACCAACTGCGCCCAGACCTATCACCGCTACCTGCGGCATGGTGAGCTGCTTAGCCTGCGCACCGTACTCACCGACGTGGCCGGCCCTAAGCGCACCGCGCTCGGTGAGGGCTGGTTCGTGACCACGAAGAACACCTGGTACTCCGGTGACGAGCCGGTCGCCGAGATGGACTGGCGCGTGCTGAAGTACCGGCCCGCGCAAGCTGGCCCTGCGAACACCGCCGCGCAAGCTGCGGCCGCGGAACACGTCATGCGGCCACCGGTCTCCCCCGACACCGCGTTTTTCTGGGCCGGAACCCAGCAAGGCGAGCTGCGGATCCAGCGCTGCGGTGAATGCGGCGCGCTCCGGCACCCGCCGGGGCCCGCGTGCCTGAGCTGCGGCGCTACCCGCCATCAGGGCTTCGCTGTCGCCGCCGGGACAGGCACGATCTACAGCTACGTCGTGCACCACCATCCGCCGGTGCCCGGCAAGCGGCTGCCGATCGTCATCGCGCTCGTCGAGCTGACCGAAGGCGTCCGGATGATGGCCGAGCTGACCGGCA
>DATHPF010000409.1:0-1853 GCA_035484155.1 Streptosporangiaceae bacterium | reverse complement strand
CCGAAACTGCAGACAAATCGGTGTGGGCAGCTGCGGTGGATCTTGCGCTGGGAGGGCCTATGACATGAGCGCTCGCACTCAGCATTTCTGATGCTGCCGCGTCATATAGACGTGGAACAACGAGGACGGCTCGCCCAGCCGGGGCCGTACGGCGGGTGACATCGTCGCCAGCCTTTACCGCGCGCACGGCGTCGTGCTGATCTGAATAGCCCTGTTGCTACCGGCGACCAGGCGACGGCCGAGGATGTGGTCCAGGACACTTTCCTGGACTTCCACCACACCATGCCGCCGCGCGTCCGCCCGGTTCAGCTGCTCCTGCACCATCCCGGGCGACCGGCTGTTTCATGAGGCCGTCACCAAGGCGGCCCGAAACCCATGCTGGCTGACTTCTTGGTCGGCCTCCGGTGCCGATCAGCGAGACCAGGCACAGCTCGCTCGGCGAGCCGGGGCGCCCGCCGCGTTCGCTGCGCGCCCATCACCAGATCCTGGAGGCCATCCGGCGAGGGGACGCGCCCGGCGCGCGCCAGGCCATGCACCGGCACGTGAAGATGGTGGCCGACACCGGCCTGCTCAGGTGGGCCGCGAGCAGGACGGCGAAGACGCCGACCTCACGTGATGCCCGGCTCCCTTAAGCCCGGCTCCCGGCTCCCCAGTAGAACGGCCCGGACGTGGCGGTGACCTTGATGTTCCAGCCGAGTTGCCGGAGCCGTTGCTCGAGGTCCGGCGGCGTGTGGGGGACTTTCACGAGCCGGTAGGACGTTCCGTCGTCAAGGTGGCGGCGGATGGTCGACGACGACGGGCCTTCCACGAGCTCGTCGGGAGTGCGGTAGGCGTCGTCGGCGAAGAATACGCGGCCGTCTTCCTTCAGGCATTCGGCTATCAGTGACCAGAAGGACGCAAAGCGTTCGAGCGGTACGTGCGAGAGCCAGAAGCCAATGAAAACCACGTCATAACGGCGGTCAGGCGTCCAGGTGAACAGATCGGCCTGAACGAAGCGCACCCGTTCACCGCCGACCCGGGCTGCCGCAATGGCGAGCATCTCCGGAGACGCGTCTACGGCCGTGACGTCCGTTGCGTGACGGAGAAGCTGGCCGGTCCACACTCCGGGACCGCAGGCGAGTTCGAGGACGCTTCCGGTCGGCTGGAACGCCTCAAGCGCCTCGATCAGGTCACCGCCGCCTGGAAGGTCCAGGCCCTGGTCTAGATAAACCGCGGCGATGGCCCGGTAGTAGCTGACCTGCTCATCGAGGAGCCGCTCACGCTCGTCACCGCCAGCTGATCCCATCGCACCGATCCCTGTCAGGATTCATTGTCCGCTACACAATAGCCATCTCCGCAGAATGGGCATCCGGATCGGCTGCCAGGCGGGACGGCGACAAGTGATGCGCTGAATCAACTCTGGCCAGCCTGGATGTGATGGTCAGTACCGTCCGGCGGCCGGAAGCCGGTTGTCAAAGGCGGCGCTGGCTTGCCTGGCCAGGATGTCGCGTAGCTCGTATGTGATGCTGTCCGGGTACCGGTCAAAGGTCGCGGCCAGATCGCACCGCTGAGCCGGGGTTGAGTATGCGGCCAGCTCACGCTCTAGCTCACAGCGCCGCTGGTGGGCCTGCCAGCGGGTCCATACCGTGCGGGCCAGCTGCATCAGGCCGATGACCACGAGCAGCGCGCCAGTACGGATGCGCCTGGTGCGTGCTGGCCGCGTGAGCCGAGGAGCACCGTGCCTGTCGGCGTGGCCGACGGAGGTGCTCCAGATCACCAGGTTCCGCCGATGTAGTCGCAGCATCATCGCAGCCTCCTGCACCCGGCGCCGCCCTGCGCGTCCTCAAATGCTACGCTTCCGCGCTCTTTATGCT
>DATHPF010000408.1:0-34934 GCA_035484155.1 Streptosporangiaceae bacterium | reverse complement strand
TAGGAGGAGCCAGTCATGCTGGATGTCATCGCAGCGCACCGGCGGTCGCTCGCCGACGCCCTCAGCGAACTCACGACCGGCCAGTGGCGGGGGCCGTCGCTATGCGCCGGGTGGACACCCGCCCATGTGCTGGCCCACCAGACGATGCCGTTCCGCATCTCTGACCAGGACGTCATGGCAGGCCTGCAGCGCTGTGGCGGCGATTTCACCAGGTTCTCCGATGAGATCGCCGCCCGAGACAGCAAACTCCCCCCGTCCGACCTGGTCGCCGTGCTGCGCGACAACGCCGACAACCCGTGGAGCCCGCCGGGCGGCGGCCTGACGGGCGCCCTCAGCCATGACGTCATCCATGGCCTGGACATGACCTGGCTGCTCGGCCTCGCCTACGAGATCCCGGCCCGTGCCATGACGGCTGTCCTTGATTCGGTCACAAGGCCGCTGGTGCTCGATCCTGGCGATGCCGTCGCCGCCGAGGTCCGCGTGGATGCCGGCAACGAGTCGCTGTTCGGGTTCCCGCTCGACGGCATCAAGGTGTCCGCCCCCGATGCGAACTGGTCGGCAGGTACGGGCGAGGAACTGGTCGGGCGAAGCCGTGACCTGCTGCCGCTGCTAGCCGGCCGGCTCGTTCCCCGTGAGCTTTTCACGGGCGCTGGCGTGGCCCGCGCATGGTCGCTGGCCGCTCGATGAGCACGGCGCCTGCCGATGAGCTGAGCGTAACTTTCGCCGCACTGGCCGATCCGACGCGGCGAGCGATCCTCACCCGTCTGTCGACTGGCGAGGCGACGGTGGGGCAGCTGGCAGCGCCGTTCGCGCTGACTCAGCAAGCCATCTCTAAGCACATCAAGGTGCTCGAGCACGCCGGCCTGATCTCGCGCTCGCGGGTCGCGCAAGCACGGCCCTGCCGGCTTGAACCTGCGCAGTTCGAGTACGTTGCTGACTGGATAGGACGCCACCAGCGGACCTGGCACGAGCGGTACGACCGGCTCGACGAGCATCTCGCGGGGCTCCGCGAGGCCGGCCCCGACGGTACGGAGGAGGAATGAGCCTGCCGGGCGAGTTCACCTACCGGCGCACGCACCAGGCGAGCCGGGAACTGCTCTTCGACTGCATGACGCGGCCAGAGCACCTCGCGCACTTCTGGGGCCCGGACGGCACAACTACACCGCTCGACGGCATCACGGTGGAGTTGCGGCCGGGCGGACGATTCGAGACCGCAATGGTAAACGTGGCCGACGGCAGTCAGTACACGATGCACGCCGTCTTCCTCGCGGTCGAGCGGCCGAGCAAGCTCGTATGGCGAGAAGCAGACGTCGAGGGCGGCATGATCACGACGATCACCTTCACCGACCTGGAGGACGGCCAGACTGAGGTCGTGACGCACCAGAGCAACGTGCCGCCAGGCTTCGCGAGCGCCGAAGGCCGCAGCGGCTTCGAGACGAGCCTGCGCCGCTTCGACGACTACATCGTTGCACTGACCGGGAGCTAGCAGGTCTCCAGGAGCCAGTAGGGCTTCACGAGCCAGTAGGGCTTCAACTGCCCGCGGTGATGGCGGCCAAGGACCACCAATCCTCGTCGCGAATCGCCTATACCACCGTATATGGTCGCGGCGCCATATCCCAGCCGCGTCGCCATAGGGCGTCAGATTGGCTTTGCTGCCTAACATGGGGCAGCAGATCCAATCTCATGCCCTATTAGTGCCCGTCCGGAAGCCGCCTTCAACCCCTCGTCGCACCCGGCGCAGGTGCTGCCTGTGTTTATTTCGACCAGATGGGCGGTTTCGGTTGTACGGCAGCGCGTCGTGTGCTGCGCTGTTGAGTTGGAGTAGGGCGCCCTGATTGCAGCTGGGGGGTGCGCCGCATGGCAGAGGACAGCCGTCCGCCGCCACAGGACGAGCCGTCAGAACTGCCACGGCGAGTGCCGGGCGCGAACGGGCTGACGCCTGGGCAGGTTCGCCGCGGTTTCCTGCCCGCGCGCGGGTCCGCCGCGAGGCAGTCGCCCGCGCGAGACCAAGCGCCAGCTGAGCCGCAGCGGCCGCGACCGGGCAGTTCGCTGCCGCAGCGTTCACCCGGTGCCAGCGCGATCCAGACGCCGCCAACTGCGCGCCGACCGGTGCCGGGCAGGCGTGCCGATCCTCGAGGCCAGACGGGGCCGGCCGCCGCATCCCCTGCCCAGTCCGCGGCGACTTCCACGTCCGCCACCGCCCCGGCCGCCACCGCTCCGTCCGGCCCGGCCGCGCCCCTCGCGGGTGCGCCCTCCACCAACTGGCTCGCCGGAGCGCCATCACCGGCGTCGCTTGCCTCCTCCGCCGCCAGCTTGCTGCGCGCTACGGCGGCCGCCGAGATCGCGGCGGCTGCGGCCGTCGCCGCCGCACCGCCCATAGCGCTGCCCATCCCCGCCCTGTCCCTCACCGCGCCGCGCGTTGTAAAGCCGCCCACCGCCTCGCCCCCTAGCGCCTCGCCTCCCAGCGCCTCGCCCTTCGACCCAGCGCCGCGCGTTGCAACGCCGCCCACCGCCTCGCCCCCCAACCAGGCGCCCCCCAGCCAGCGGCCGCGCGCTGTAACACAGCCCGCTGCTGCGGCGCCCGCTCCTGCACTTTCAGTCGCTGCGCCGCCGACCAGTGCGCCGCCGACCAGTGCGCCGCCGGCCAGTGCGCCGCCGGCCACTGCGCCACCGACCACTGCGCCACCAGCCGCCTTGCCGAACGTCGCAACGCCGCCCGCTGCTGCATCTTCAGTCGCTCCGCCGGCTGTCGCTCCGCCGACAGTCGCTCCGCCGGCAGTCGCTCCGCCGCCCACCGCCGCGCCGCCGACCACCGGGCCAGCTTCGCCGACAGGCCAGGTACCGCCGCCGATCGGCACATCGCACGAAGCCGCAGCTCCCCGGACGGCCAGTCCGCCGGGCCGCCCACCGCGGGCACGGCGGGCGAGATCCGTCGATACCAGCAGGTCGAGCCGACCTGACGGACCTCCGAAGAGAGCCAGACCAGCGCGGCGCTGGCAGCTGACGGGCCTGTCCATTGCGATCGTGCTCATGATCGCCGCAGTCTCCGCGCTCGTGCTCAGTCACCGGCCAGCCAAGCCGACCCACGCCACCACGCAGGGGGCTCAGTCCGGCAATCCGCTCGCAGGCGCCGCTGCGGTCCGCGGCCAGGCTGTCAGCTGGGTCGCCGCTCAGGTTGGCCGCGACGTATCGGTGGCATGCGACGCCATCGTGTGCTCGAGCCTCGCGGCGCACGGATTCCCGGCCGGCAACCTCACGGTCCTCCAGGCCACGGCACCTGACCCGTTCGGGTCCGTGCTGGTGATCGCGACAGCGGACGTACGCAGCCAGTTCGGCAGCAAGCTGAGCTCGGTCTACGCACCGGAGATCATCGCCAGCTTCGGCACCGGGGCGAGCCGGATCGACATTCGCGTCATCGCGCCGGATGGCCCGGCTGCGTTCGGTGCGGCGATGAGCGCGGACTTCGCTGCCCGGAAGTCATCCGGAGCGCAGCTGCTCCGCAACAGCCGCATCACCGTCTCGGCTGGTGCCAGGGCCCAGCTAGCGTCCGGGCTGGTGGACGCGCGACTGCTGACGACCATCGCGTTCCTGGCCGGGCAGCATCCCATCGACATCGTCAGCTTTGGCGCCGTGGCGGCCGGAGCCGGTCCTGGCGTTCCGACGCGCACTGCCTATCTGGCCGAGTCTGATTCCGCCGCGCACCTGAGTGGCAGCGCATACGTGAGCGCACTGGAGGCGGTGCTGCGCGCGCAGAGCCCGCCTTATGTGCCGTTGAGCTTCGGGAGCGGCCAGCTGGGCGGTCAGTCCGTGCTGCAGATCGAGTTCGCCGCCCCAAGCCCGCTCGGACTTCTCCAGACCTGACTGAGCTGGCTGTTAGTCGCCCCCGATGGACGAGTGCGTGTTCTGTGCGATCGGCTCGGGTGCCGTCGACAGCGACCTGGTCACGCGCCCATCGCAGCGTGTGTTCGTCGTGCCGGCGCTCAGGCAACGCGCCCGGAGCCGGGGCCGCGCACTAGTCCTGCCCGTCGCGCACGTCCGCAGCCTGCACGACGCTGAGCCCGACCTGCGCGACGAGGTCTTCGCCGTCACGGCGACGCTGACCGGCGCATTTCCTGCTCTGTTCGGCGCAGTCGGCTCGTACGTGTTCCTGAACATTGTCGAACCGGACGGTCAGCCGTTCCACCTGCATGTGCACGCGGTGCCACGATTTGCCGGCGACGGCTTCAGGGAACCAGACCCGGCGGTCGCCGAGGTGCCGCGCGATGAGCGCCTGGCCCAGGCCGCGGTGCTGCGCGGCCTGCTGGCCTGATCGGGCTGCGGCACCATGCAACCTTTCGTCGCGCCGCAGCGATAACTGGGCGGGCCGCGACAGACCCGCAAGCAGCGAGCCTCTCGCGGACTTCCCAGGAGTTGCGGAAGGCAGCGATGAGCCCGACCGGTGGCCGCAGGCACAGCAGGACAGCGACTGAGGGCGCCGCGGCCCAGGAGTCAGCACCCGCCCGAGACGCCACCGACGGCTCTGCTTCCAACGGCTCTGCTTCCAACGGCTCTGCTTCGAACGGGTCTTCCTCGAACGGGTCTACCTCTAACTCCGACAAGCGGGCGGGCGACAAGCGGGCGGGCGACAAGCCCTCGACGGATCAGCCGGCCGACAAGCGGGCCGTGCACGCCACGCGGCGCGATCTCCTTCTCGGCGCCGTGACCGCCAGCGCCGCAGCGGCTGGCGCCGTGTACTTGACGCGCTCCCTCCCCAAAACGATGCTGCCGGCGCACTCCTCCTCGGCCACCTCTCGCATCGACTTCGCCCGGCCCGCAGCCACCGTGAGAAGGCCGACCCACGCTGACTGGGCCGCCCTGCGCAAGCACCTGTCCACCCGCGACCTCATCCGGCCCGGCGACAGGAGCTATGCCCGGGCCAGGCAGCTCTTCGAGCCGCGCTTCGACTCCATCGCACCGGCCGGCATCGCGTACTGCCACTCGCCCGCAGATGTCGGGACCTGCCTGAGCTTCGTCAGGAAGTTCCGGCTGCCAGTGCGCGTCCGCTCCGGCGGGCACAGTTACGCCGGCTGGTCCACCGTGAGCGGCGGCCTCGTCGTCGACGTGTCCGCAATGAACTCGGTTAGCTTCGGCAACAACACCGTCACCGTCGGTGCAGGCCTGGACCTAATCCATTTCTACGCCGCGCTCGCGGCCAGCGGGGTGGCCGTGCCGGGCGGCTCGGGTCCGACGGTCGGGATCGCCGGATCTGCGCTCGGCGGCGGGATAGGGCCGCTGTCCAGGCTGTACGGCACTACCAGCGACAACCTGACAGCCATCGAGCTCGTGCTGGCCGACGGCAGCGCTCTGACCTGCAACGCCGCGCACAACAGCAACCTGCTCTGGGCTTGTCGCGGCGGCGGCGGCGGCAACTTCGGCGTCGCTACGTCGCTGACGTTCCAGACCCGTCCGCTGACCGGGCTTTGCGTCTACTCGCTCACCTGGCCGTGGTCGCAGGCGGCCGCGGTCGTCCGCGCCTGGCAGTCCTGGGCACCGTACGCGGCGGACGCGATGTGGTCGACCCTGCGCTTGTCTGCTGGTTTCGGCGGCGCGCCGGCGCTCAGCGTGAGTGGCACGTACGCTGGCACGCCTGATGGCCTGGCGCGGCACCTCGACCGCCTTTATCACCGGGCTGGATCCGCGCCGGCCACCGCCGCCGCCAGGCAGGAGTCCTACCTCGACGCGATGCTGGCTGAGGCCGGGTGCTCGGCCGTTCCGCTGGCGGCTTGTCACACCGGGCCCGGCGGCCAGCTGCCGCGGGTGCCGTCCTTCGCCAAGTCCGATTTCTTCTCCGCCCCACTCTCCCGCCGCGGCGTCCGCAAGCTGCTCTCCGGTGTCGAGCGGATCCACGGCATCGACGGCGCCGCCGGCGGGGTCGGGAGCGTGGCGTTGGCCGCACTCGGCGGTGCGGTCAACCGCGTGCCAGCAGAGGCCACCGCGTTTGTGCACCGCGACGCGCTGTTCCTGGCTGAGTACTCGACCGCCTGGACATCACCCGGCGACCGAGACCTCGTGACGTACCAGCACGACTGGCTCGGCTCTTACTACGCATCGATGCACAGTCACGGGAACGGCGAGGCCTACCAGAACTACGTCGATCCCGACCTCAGGGATTGGCAGCAGGCCTATTACGGCGCGAACTACCCATGGCTCAAGCTGGTGAAGGCAACGGTCGACCCGGCGAATGTCTTCCACTTCCCCCAGTCGATCCAGGCGGGCTAGCGTCGATGGGCTGGCGGCGTGCGGAATTCACATCGCGGTTCCGCCGAGTGCGCGAGCCTGCGGTCGAGCGTGACGACTGGCGCGCCGAGCAACTCCGCCAGCGCCACGTACCAGCCGTCGTGGCAGCGGACGTTCTCGCGCATCTCCCAGATCCGGGGCGCTAGCGGGGCGAACGGGTACAGCTCCACCCGCAGGTCGAGCATGTCCGCATAGGCGAGCGAAGCAGCATCCGGCGAAATGTCCCCGGCCACTGCGCCGCGCCTGAGCACGCTAGCCACTTCGACTGGCAGCAGGTTGGGGCGCGCACAGCGGGCCGGCTAGCAGCATCGAGCCCGCTCATTCTGCGTCGTCGTCCACGCCAATCAGCGCGGACACGACGACCGAGGCGTCGACGACCAGCATTTACCCGCGGTCGGAGTCGAGATACCCGAGAATCTGCCGTGAGCTGAGTCCCGAGCCGGAGTGTGATCGCCTCGCCCGCATCCGCTCGACGACCGTTGCGACACCTGGCTGGCGAGCCAGCTCGATCAGCAGCATGCGCAGGTCTCCTGAGCGGCCCGCCTGCCAGGGCCGCCCGCTACTCGATGTGGGTGGCGATCGGCGTCGGCAGTTCGACAGTGCGGCCGACGGTGCAGAGCCGCTCGTGCGACTGCCGGACTGCTTCGGCCAAAACCGCGCGCGCCTTGTCCCCGGCCTCGCCCGCCGGGAACGTCACCCGGTAAGTGACCTCGACGTTGGCAAGGTGGTTGCCGTTCTCGTCGCGTACCTTGTCGGCGTCGACGACGATCTCGAACGACTCGGGCTCGGCCCGCCGGGTCGCGATGATGTCGATGTCGATGGCTGTGCAGCCACCGATCGCGATCAGCAGCAACTCGGTCGGCGTGAACTCCTCATCGGCCCCGGTGCCGAAGATAATCCGCCCGCCGCGCGAGTTGACGGCGGCGAACTGCCCGGCGGCGACGCGCTCCACGGAGAGCGTCCGGTGCGTGATTTCTGATGCCATAAGCCCACCTTCTCAGACGGCGGCGGCGCTGGCAGGATCAGGCGTAGTCGCGGAACGCAGGCCAGGACCTCGCCCACGAGGACCGCAGGCCGGTCGCGAGGAAGATCTGCGCACCTTCCTCGTCGTCGTTGACGCCAAGCCCGTTCCGGAACGTGGCGACAAGCCTGACGTGGCGGAACTCGCGCCGCAGCAGCCCGGGATCGACGTTTACGGCGATCGCCAAGGTGTCACGCGCGGGCGGCGGTCCCCATAGCCAGAAGTTGTTGGCGCCGCTGTAGGCGCCCGGCAGCCCGTCGCCCGCGCCATAGCGCTCCAGCGCGCCGGCCTCGCCATAGTTGCCGGCCAGGATCGTGGTCACGTGTCGCTCGCCCGGCGGCAGAGCGTCGAACACGCGCGCCACGAGCGCGACCTGCTGCGGCCACCCGATCGACTCGGCCAGGTCGTAGTTGATCTTCTGGAGCTGGACCGTGTGCAGCACGCGCGCAGGCAGCACCGGCAGCGCGACCGGGAGGATCACCGCCGCGGACAGGAGCATGGCGCCAGCCATCGCCACTGCGGGCGGCACCCGGCCCAGCACCGGCCGCCGGCTAGCGAGCCACCGTGAGACCGGCACGCACCCCGCGGCCAGCATGAAGGTGTACGCGCCGGCCGGGTAGTACGCCTTGCCGCCGAGGATGAACTGCAGCAGCACGGCGAGGCCGCAGCCGATCGCGGCCGGCCGGAATGCGCGTGCCTCCGTGCTCCGCAGTGCCCAGATCAGCCCGGCCACCCAGACCGGCGTGAGGACGATCCCGGTGAAGATCACCTGTGCCGGCCAGTACGTGGCCCGGTTGTGACCAGCCTGGTCCTGCAGCGCGCGGAACACGTCGATGCCCGGCCAGCCGTGGGCCGCCTGCCAGATCAGGTCCGGCGCGGCCAGCATGGCGGCGAGCACGCCGGCGATCACCAGGTAGCGGCTGCGCAGCAGCGACCGTGCCGGGGTGACCAGGAAGCCCGCGAGCAGCGCCAACGCCAGGAAGCCGATGTTCCACTTCGCCTCGCTGGCGACGCCGACGCAACCTCCGATGGCGACCCACCACCGCGGATCCCGGCTCGCCAGCAGCCGCGTCACCAGATACAGCATCACGGCCCAGGCCAGGAAGTCCGGCGGCGTGGTCGTCAGCTCGTGCGCAGCGCCGATGTACTCCCCGCACGTCGCGGCGGCCAGCGCAGCCAGTACCTGCCCGGTCCGGCCAGCACCTAGCCGCCGGCTGATCGCGGCCGTGAGCATGATGAGCGCGGCCAGGCTGAGCGCAGGCAGGACCCGCAAGCCAGTGACGGTGTCGCCGCCCAGCACGGCACCGACGCGGGCTAGCAGCGGCGTCAGCGGCGGCTGGTCGACATAACCGAAGGCGAGGTGCTGGCCAGCAGCAAGGAAGTACAGCTCGTCCCGGACGTAGCCGTATCGGGCGCTGACCGCCAGTTCCAGCGCGATCGCGCCGAGGGCGATCAGCGCGATCGCGAGCCGCGGCGCGCGCGCATCGGTAACCGGGCCGGCCACACGTGCTGCCGGGGCGTCAAGAGATTCTGTCGTCATGCGGTCATCGTGGCGGGGAACGGGGTCGCTCTACATCGGGCCGACAGCGGGTTCGCCGGCTCCGCCCGGCGGCTGAGAAAGGTGGCCGATAACCCGCGCGCCTCAGTCTCGGGTCTGACTAGGCCGATCCCCCTCGCGGCCGATACCGCCAGTCGACGTGCGGACCTTACTATCAGGGCGTGACAACGGCCGCCGCACGGATGACCGCGGCCCGCCGCGGGCTGGCGGACCGCCTTGCCGCGCTGCCCGAACGCCGCCAGGAGCAGCTCCAGGACACTGGCCTCGCGGTCGCGCTCGCCGCGGTCAACGTCGTCTCGGTCCTGCCGTACCGGACGCAGCTCCACCCGCTCTGGCTAGCGATCGCGCTGCTAGCCGGCCAGGCACTGCCGCTGATCTGGCGCCGGTCGGCGGCGGTCGGCGTAGGGGCCGTGATCGGCGCCGCGCGCATCAGCTACGACAAGATCGGCTTCGGGTTCGCGCCGCTGCCGCTCGGTCCGGCGATCGCGGTGTACACAGTGTTCGACCGGCGCGGCCCGGTGCTCCGTGCGATCACCGCCGTCCTGGTCGTCGTGGGGGCCACGATCTCGTTGGCCTCGTCCGGCCACAGCGAGCCCTACGACGCGATCTTCCAGGGCCTGATCTTCGCCACCGCGATGGCGGCCGGGGCGCTCAGCCGGGCCAGGCGAGCCTCGCTGCGGGCCGCCCAGAGCCGGGCCGAGCGGGCCGAAGCAGAACTCGACCAGGAGTCTGCCAGGGCGGCCGCGGCCGAGCGCACGCGGATCGCCCGCGAACTGCACGACGTCGTCGCCCACCACGTCAGCCTCATGGCCGTGCAGGCCGAAGCAGCCGCCTCGCTCCTGCCGGCCCAGCCCGCGCAGGCGCGTCAGTCAGTAGACATCATCGGCGAGACCGCGCGCCAGGCGCTGACCGAGCTGCGCCGGCTGCTCGGCGTGCTGCGTGGCCCGGCCGAACGTTCAGCCACCTCGCCCGCCGCGTCGCTGACCGATCTCGGCGGCGTACTCGCCAAGGTACGTGAGGCGGGGCTGCCGGTCGAGTACGACGTCACTGGTACCCCGGCCGTACTTGCGCCCGGGATTGAGCTGACCGCGTTCCGCATCGTGCAGGAGGCGCTGACAAACACGCTCCGCCACGCTGACGCGGTGCAGGCCCGGGTCACGGTCGCGTACGAGCCGGGGTACGTCACTCTGTCGGTCGTCGACTCCGGCCCGAGGCGGCGAGACCCGCCGGCGACTTCGGGTTCCGGCTTCGGCCTAGCTGGCATCGCCGAACGAGTCGCGTCCTGCGGCGGCAGCCTCACGGTCGGGCCTAGCTCGGCCACGGGCTTTGCCCTCACTGCTCGCCTCCCCGTGAGATGAGCCCAGTCAGATGAACACAGTCAGATGAGCCCAGTCAGATGAGCCCAGTTATCCGCGTCGTCGTGGCCGACGACCAGGAACTAGTCCGGGCCGGGTTCTGCGTGATACTGAGCGCGGCCGACGGCATCACAGTGGTCGGCGAGGCCGCCAACGGCGCGCAGGCCGTAGCTCAGGCGGCCGCCTGCAAGCCCGACGTCGTGCTGATGGACGTCCGGATGCCGGAGCTGGACGGCCTAGAAGCGGCCCGGCTGATCACCAGCTCTGCCGACGGGTCTGGGCAGCCGGCGCCGAAGGTCGTCATGCTGACCACGTTCGACCTCGACGACTACGTCTACGCGGCGCTGCGCGCAGGCGCTAGCGGCTTCTTGCTGAAAGACTCGCCTCGGGCCGACCTCATCGCCGCGGTCCGGGCGGCTGCGGCCGGGGATGCGCTCCTCGCCCCGTCGGTCACGCGTCGGCTGATCGAGGCCTTCGCCCGCCGGCCGCCCGAGACTGCGCCCTCGCCGTCCCAGCTCGCGTCCGTCACTGCGCGGGAACGGGACGTGCTCATGCTGATCGCGCGCGGCCGCAGCAACGCCGAGATCGCGGCCGCCCTGTTTGTCAGCGAGGCCACCGTGAAGACTCACGTCGGCAGCCTGCTCGCCAAGCTCGGCCTGCGCGACCGCGTGCAGGCCGTGATACTCGCGTACGAGACGGGCCTGATCGTGCCCGGCGAGGCGCCGGCCTAGCGCCTAGCGGACGGCGAGCGACTGCACGAAGCTGGCGATCTGGCGCAGCGTGCTGCACTCCCTGACCTGGTCACACAGCGGTGCGTAGCGGGCCATCACGGAGTCGCCCTGGTTCCAGTACCGGCGCGGCTCGGGGTTGAGCCAGTACAGCTTGCCGACGCGGTCGGCTACTTCCGCGAGCGCCCCCGTGGCCGGGTCCAGGTAGTTCGTCCGGGCATCGCCGACGACCATGACCACGGTCCGCCGGGAGAATTGCCTGCTGTAATCATGGGCGAAGTCGCGCAGCACGTGGCCGTAGTCGGAGCTGCCAGTCCAGCGCACCGCGCCTCGCGCCGCCTCGGCCTGGCTGAGCTGGCGCCCGGCGGAGCGGGCCTCGCTGACTAGCTCGGTAATCTCCGACAGCCCGTCGACGAACGAGAACGCGCGCAGCCTGCTCAGGCGGCTATCCAACGCGATCAGCAGGTTGAGCGTGAACCGGGAGAACGTCGCGACCGAACCGGAGACGTCACACAGCACGACTATCTCGGGTTTTGGCGGCGGGGCCTGCTCGGTGCCGATCCGGAACGGCACTCCGCCAGTGCCCATCGCGAGATGGAGCGTGCGCCGGACGGACAGGCGCCGTTTCCGGAACTCCTGCTGGGCGAGGATCTTGCTGAGCTGGTGCGCGAGTGGCCCGATCGAGGCCACCATCGCCTCGTGCTCGGCTGCCGACGCAGTCGCGATGTCGACATCCTCGGCGAGCCGGACCCGGATCGTCTTGCTGACCGCGCGCGGACCGCGGTCGGCCACCAGCGCCCGCCGGATCGCCGCCTGCAACTCGGCCCGGAACCTGTCGACCGCGCGGTCGGCGCCGGCTCGGCTGAGCCGGTCCCGGATGGCGTCGGCGCCTGAGTCCCGGCCGCCCCCGGACCCGCCGCCTCCTCCGCCGCCCCCGTCGCCGGTACCTGCACCGGCACCGTCGCCAGCGGCCAGCAGAGCGTCGCGGATGGCGTCGAGGTTGGCCGCGTCGCTCGCCGCGATCATGGCGAACACGCCGGCGACCGGGGCGCCGGGCTCCAGCGCCGCGTAGCGGCGGACGTACTCGTCGGCAAGCTGCCGCAGTACGGCCGGGTCGCCGGACTCGATCGCCGCGCGGAGCGCGGCCGCAAGCTCATCGTCGGACATGCCTGCGAACGGCCCGGGCGCGGACGTCCCCGTTCCCGCAAAATGAAGGTCGAAAAGCACGTTGAACGCGTCGACGTGCTCAGCCCGCTTGACCAGGGCACATTGCAGGGTCGACCGCACGACCTCGGTGTCGGCCAGCGGGATCGACGCCAGCGCGCGAGCCGCGTCGAGGTGCTCGCCCACCGAGACAGGGACGCCGATCGTGCGCAGCTCGTCCACCAGGGCGGTCAGCGTACTTTCAGGCGTGGCTGGCATGTCGGCCGTCAGCAAGGTCAGGCCAGCGACAGCTCGGCGAGCGCGAGGGTGATGTCGCGCTCATACTTCAGCAGGACCGACAGCGTCTGTCTGGTCATCTCGTCGGTCAGCTCGCCGGCGCCAAGCGCAAGTAGCGTCCGCGCCCAGTCGACGGTCTCGGAAATCGACGGCGGCTTCTTCAGGTCGGCGCCGCGCAGAACGGCGACTAGCGCCGCGATCTCGCTGGCCAGGTGATCGCTGAGTTCGGGAACGTGGAGCTGCACGATCTCCGCTTCGCGCTGCATGCTCGGGTAGCCAAGGTGCAGGTAGAGGCAGCGCCGCTTGAGCGCCTCCGACAGGTCCCTGGTGTTGTTGGAGGTCAGGAAGACCTCCGGGATGTGGCGTGCGGTCACCGTGCCGAGCTCCGGGATGGAGACCTGGTACTCCGACAGCACCTCGAGCAGTAGCGCCTCGGCCTCCATGTCCAGCCGGTCCACCTCGTCGATGAGCAGCACGACAGGCTGTTCCGACCGGATCGCGGCCAGCAGCGGACGGCTGAGCAGGAAATCCTCGCCAAAGATCCCAGCGGCGGTCAGGTCGTCGCCGTCGGCACCGCCTCGTTCCTGGAGCTGGAGCTGGAGCAGCTGACGGCGGTAGTCCCACTCGTAGATGGCCTTGGACTCGTCCAGCCCTTCGTAGCACTGGAGCCGGATCAGCGGCTTGCCAGTCATCACGGCCACGCTCTTGGCCAGCTGCGTCTTGCCGGTGCCGGCCGGCCCCTCGATCAGCACTGGCTTGCTCAGCGCCTTGGCCAGGTGCACGACCGTGCCGGTCGCCGTGTCTGCCAGGTACCCGGCGCGGCTCAGCTGTTCCTGCACGTCGTCGATTGGGGTGGGAGTTTCCGTCATAGGGCTAATAATCGCGAAGACCTGATCATCCGGCTAGACCGGGTTACCGATCGGTACACCGTCATCTTTTGCTTGATCCTCCTCGAGGCCCCTCACTGGGCGGATCCGGCGGCTGGCCGCCGCAATGCAAGCAGCCGCCGGGCCGAGCGCGGCTGCGCCAGCCAGCAGCGCGATCCGCAACGACGCGAGCGTGCCGATGGCGCCGACGACCGGGCCGCCCAGGATCTGGCCACCGCTGTCGAACATGTCCTTTGCCGACAGGGCGGTGGCCCGGACCGACGGCTGAATCCGGCCTACCATCCAGCCCGAGAGCAGCGGGTCGAGCACCGGACGGAGCACAGAGACGACGAGATAGGCGGCCACGACGACGGCGAACGCGTGGGCGGTAGCCATTCCGACGACCGCCGCGCCGATTGCGACTGTCAGCACCAGCAGCGCCCCGACGACCGAGTCTGGCCCCAGCCGCTCGGTCCGCCGCTTGGCCAGCTCGGTTGCGCCGAGGCCGAGCACGGCAGCCGCGCAGGCAAACAGGCTGAACCACATGGCCGGATGCAGGCCTGCTAGCCGCGGGAAGCTGATGTCGCGCAGCAGGAACGCGCCCCAGAGCCGGTCGAAGCTCTCGCTCCACATCCCGGCAAAGAACGTCATGCCGAACAGCAGCACCAGGCCTGGTACCGCCACGATGGCGTGGCGGGTGGATCTGACCTGATCCGACAGCATGGCGCCCGCCTGCCGGACGACCTTGCCGACTCCGGCTTCGGCTTCGGGCCGGCGGAAATTGTTCTCGGGCATCACGACCGCCACGGCGGCAGCTAGCAGGCAGATCAGGGCACCGCCAACGAGGAGGGGCTTGTTCAGCCCGGCCAGGGCGATGACTCCGCTGAGCAGGCTGCCGGCGATCGTTGCCAGCAGGCCGAGCTGCGTGGCCCGCAGGTAAGTGCCCGTCATCTGCTTGTCACCCGTCGTAGCCGCAAGCTCGTCCGCGATCCAGGCCTCCTGCGCTCCGTTGTTGAGCGCGGCGCCGAGTCCTAGCACGACCTGGGCGCCGAGCAGATTCCCGAAGGCGGGCGACCGGCCTTCGATGAGCAGCGCCAGGCCAACGATGAACAGGCCCGCCAGGATGCACAGCCGTCTGCTGACGAGGTCTGCGAGCACCCCGGTGGGGAGCTGGAGCAGGAAGTAGCTCAGCTCCAGCACGGTGCCGAGCAGCAGCAACTGGAGCGGATTCAGCCGACCTGAGGTGACCCAGTAGACCGTGATCGTGGCGTAGCTGATGCCGAGCAGGAAGCTCATGCCGCACTCGAGGACCAGGTACAGCCGATACGGGCTGATCTGGCGGCCGCGAAGCGGCATGCATCCTCCCGCAGCCGATGAGAACTTTGCCCTGCCCGCGTCGAGGGCCCCGCAGGCCCGTTCGGCCAAGTCCCCGCGAGGCTAGGCGTCCGGCGCCTGCGGGTCAATGCATTTCTTGAGCGGCGCGGCTGGCCTGGATCTCGTCGACCCTGGCTGGGAACAGGGCGGTCCGTGGGGTTGTTAGACTAACGAACTGTAAGTGTGCCGTACCAAAGGAGCTACGGGCTTGACTGAGCCTGTCGTAATCGCTGCAGCGGTGGAGGATGACCCATCCGTCACCGCTGTCCTCACTGTGCTGCGGATATCGCGGGTGCTCGAGCGGATCGACGCCGGCGTGAGCCCGCAGCAGTACCGGGTGCTCAAGATGATCGGCAGCGGCGAGAGATCGGCGCGGCTGGCCGAGAAGCTCGCCGTCGCCCCGCCGACGCTGACCGCGACCGCGGACAGCCTGGTCTCGGCGGGCCTAGCCTCGCGTGAGGCAGAGCCCGGCGACCGCCGGGTCGTGCGCCTGTGCCTGACGCCGGCCGGCGAAGCCGCAGTTAAGCGGGCCGATGTGGCGTATACCGCGTGGTTCAGCGAGGTGCTTGAGCACACCAGCCAAGCGGATGAGATCCTGGCTGCCCTCCAGTCGCTCGGTGACGCGATCACCGAGCGCCGCCGGGCGCGCGTCGCCGCTGACCGCGGTACTGCCGCCGCTGGCCGCAATGTTGCCGCCGCTGACCGCAGTGTCGCCGCTGACCGCAGTGCAGGACAGCAGTGAGGCCTGGCATCTTCAGGCGTCAGGCGGCAGGTAACCAGCAGGCACCGGGCCAGTCCGGCGTGCCGGCGACGCTTGGCTCCGGCTATGGCGAGGGCTGGCTGCGGCGGCTGACGGCTTACTGCTGGCGGCATCAGCGCCTGACGCTGGTCGCGTTTGGCGCTTCGCTGGTGGCCACGCTGGTGACGGCGGCCATCCCGCTGATCCAGCGCGAGATCGTCGACAACTCGATCGTCCAGCACACCGAACCCGTCGGGCTGGGCGCGACGCTGCTCATATTGGCAGCGCTGATCAGCTTCGGCGCCGTCTACCTGCGCCGGTATCGCGGCGGCCAGCTGTCCCTCGACGTGCAGCACGACCTGCGCACGGAGCTGTTCGGCTCGCTGACCAGGCTGGACGGCGCGCGGCAGGACCAGCTCCACACCGGCCAGATCGTCAGCCGGTCAATCTCCGACCTGAACATGATCCAGAGCCTGCTCAGCATGATGCCCATGCTGGTCGGCAACGCTCTCTTGTTCGTAGTGTCGATCGCGATCATGTTCTGGCTGTCGCCGTTGCTGGCCCTGATCTCGCTCGCGGTCGGCCCTGCGCTGCTGGCGCTGTCCATCGCGTCCCGGCGCCGCCTGTTCCCGGCCAGCTGGGATGCCCAGCAGAAGGCTGGCGAGGTGGCCGGCGTCGTCGAAGGCGCTGTCACCGGCGTCCGCGTCGTTAAGGGCTTCGGCCAGGAGAATCAGGAAATCGACCGGCTGGAAGGCATCAGCAGGGTGCTGTACGCCGCCAGGGTCCGCACAGTCCGGCTGATGGCCAGGTTCAGCCCGGCGCTCGGCGCCATCCCGGCTCTCGGCCAGGTCGGCGTGCTGCTGCTCGGCGGCTGGCTCGCCATCAAGGGCAGCATCTCGCTCGGCACGTTCCTCGCCTTCGCTTCCTACCTCGCGCTGATGGTCAACCCCGTCCGCGCGCTCACCAACCTGATCACCATCGGTCAAGAGGCGCGGGCCAGCGTGATCCGGGTATTCGAGGTCATCGACTCACGGCCGGTCCTGACCGAGAAGCCGGACGCCCTGGTGCTCGCGGCGGGCAGTAACGACATCGAGCTGGATGACGTGCATTTCGGCTACGTGCCGTCCGAACCGGTCCTGCGCGGCCTGTCGCTGCGGGTGCGGCCAGGCGAGACGCTGGCTGTCGTCGGCACCTCCGGGTCGGGCAAGTCAACGATCTCGCTTCTGCTGCCCCGGTTCTACGATGTGCGCTCGGGCGCGATCCGGGTCGGCGGGCACGACGTCCGCGACCTCACCCTCGACTCGCTGCGCGCGTCGATCGGGCTGGTGCTGGAGGAGAGCTTCCTGTTCTCCGACACCGTCAGCAACAACATCGCCTACGGCCGCCCCGAGGCCACACAGGCTCAGATCGTTGCGGCCGCCCGCGCGGCCGAGGCCGAGGACTTCATCCTCGGGCTCCCCGCCGGTTACGACACCGTGGTCGGCGAGCAGGGCCTGACCCTGTCCGGCGGCCAGCGCCAGCGGATCGCCCTGGCTCGCGCGCTGATCACCGATCCGTCGATCCTGATCCTGGACGACGCCACCTCGGCGATCGACGCCAGGATCGAGGCCCAGATCCACGCCACCTTGCGCAAGGTGATGGCCGGCCGGACCACGCTGCTGATCGCGCACCGTATGTCGACCCTGGAGCTGGCTGACCAGATCGCCGTGCTCGAGCAAGGCCGGCTGGTTGACCAGGGAACGCATGAGGAGCTGACGCAGCGCTGCCCGCAGTATCGCCTGCTGCTGGCCGGGCCGGGCGACGACGCTGAGGGCGTCGACGCGGGTGAGCTTGACTACTACCGGACCGAGGCCGACCAGCAGGCGTTCGCCTGCCGGACAGCCCCAGCCGCTGGCCAGGTCACGCCCAGCCTCTGGCCCGCACGGCCGCAGACTGCGCATGCCAACGGAGCGGCATCCGCCAGCGCGGCTGACCAGCAACTTGCCGGCGCGGCAGCCGCCGGAATCGGCCGTGGTCACATATCCGGCGGCGCAGGCGGCGGCCGCGGCGGCGGCGCTGCCCAGCGCGGCGCGGCCCTGAGCGGCGGTGCGATGGGCGGCGGCTGGCTGGCTGGCGTGCCGGCCTCGCCCGAGCTCCTGGCCAAGGTCGAGGCACTGCCGCCGGCGAACGAGACACCTGGGGTCGACCAGTCGTTCGCGCGGGCGCCAGATCCCCACTTCACACTGCGCAAGCTACTGCGGCCGTTCGCGATCGCCCTGCTCATCGGGCTGGTCCTGGACGCCCTGGACGCGGTGGCCAGCACCGCCATGCCGCTGCTCGTACGCCAAGGCATCGACAACGGCGTGAGCAGGATAACTCTGAGCGTCGCCACCAGATTCCATACCATCCTGCTGGTTTCTGTCATCGGCCTTGGCATCGTGCTGGCCGACTGGGTGGTGAACTGGCAGCAGACCATCGTGGTCGGCCGCAACGGCGAGCGACTGCTCTACGCGCTGCGGGTGAAGATCTTCTCCCATCTCCAGCGGCTCGGGCTGGACTTCTATGAGCGCGAGCTGACCGGCCGGATCATGACCCGCATGACCACCGACGTGGACGCGTTGTCCTCGTTTTTCCAGACGGGCCTGATCACGATGGTCAACTCCGTGCTCACGTTCGTCGTGGTGCTGATCTTGATGCTCGTCATCAACCTCCGGCTAGGGCTGATCCTGGCCCTGTTCTTGCCGGTGCTGATCGTGGCCACGATCGTTTTCAGGTCCAAGTCCTCCAGGGCCTATACCGACGCAAGGGAGCGGGTCAGCGCGGTCAACGCGGATCTGCAGGAAAACGTGGCCGGCCTTCGGGTAGCTCAGGCTTACCGACGCGAGCAGGTCAATTCGGACAGGTTTGCCGGTCTCTCCGGCGCCTACCGGGTGTCGCGGCTGCGGGCACAGCGGATGATCGCCGTCTACTTCCCGTTCGTGCAGGCGCTGTCCACGATTGCCGGCGCGGTGGTCCTGTTGGCCGCCGCCAGCGAGATCCACAGTGGAGCGCTCACGACGGGCGCGCTGATTGCCTACCTGCTCTGGGTGGACCAGCTGTTCTCCCCGATCCAGCAGATGTCGCAGGTGTTCGACGGCTATCAGCAGGCGAACGTCGGGCTGCAGCGGATCAAAGGCCTGCTGCAGACGCAGACCAGCACGCCGCCCGCGGCGCATCCAGTCCGTCCGGCCCGCTTGCGGGGCGCGATAGAGCTGCGCGACGTGCACTTCGGCTATGCCGGGCAGCGCACGGAGGCCATCGGCGGCGTGAGTCTGTCCATCGCGCCTGGCGAGACGGTCGCCCTGGTCGGCCAGACGGGTGCCGGCAAGTCCACCCTGGTCAAGCTCATCGCCCGGTTCTATGACGTGACATCGGGCCGGGTCCTCATCGACGGTACCGACGTCCGCGACTATGACCTGCCCGTTTACCGGCAGCAGCTGGGCGTCGTGCCGCAGGAGCCGTATCTGTTCGCCGGCACGGTCCGCGACGCCATCGCCTACGGCCGGCCGGCGGCGACCGACGCGGAGGTGGAGGCGGCGGCGCGTGGCGTCGGCGCGATCGAGATGATCGCCCGGCTACCCGGCGGCTTCAGCCACGAGGTGTCCGAGCGCGGCCGCAACCTGGCCGCCGGCCAGCGGCAGCTGATCGCGCTGGCCCGCGCCTACCTGGTGGACCCGGCGATCCTGCTGCTCGACGAGGCGACGGCCGCCCTGGACCTGGCCGCGGAGGCCGCGGTCAACCGGGCAACCGAGCAGCTCGCGGCCCGGCGCACGACGCTGGTTGTCGCGCATCGGCTGACGACCGCGTCCAAGGCCGACCGGATCGTCGCCATGGCCGACGGGCAGATCGCCGAAGTCGGCACACACGAGGAGCTGCTCGAGCGCGATGGCGCTTATGCCGCTATGTGGGCCGCCTTCACCGGCGAGGCTGAGCTGGTGGCCTGACCACCCCGTGCTGCTCGGCCGCGTGCAGCTGGGCCCCGGGGCAGCGGGCCCGGTGCTGCGGGGCCCGGCTGCGGAGTGATGCGCGTCACACTACGGAATCAGTCAATCTGGCCCCAGATCGCCGCTGATTCAGTTGCGGCTTGGTGTGGAACGCGACCGGAAAGCTCCTTGCGGAGCCGGTTTCGCGCCCGGTGCAGGCGTGACGTCACTGTCCCGACTGGCACACCGATTATCTCGGCGACGTCGTAGTAGGAGTAGCCCTCAATGTCCGCAAGGTAGATGGTCGCCTTGAAGCAGTCCGGCAGCCGGTCGAGCGCCTGCCGGAACTCCGAGTGGGCAAACTGCCGGAGCACCTCGTCCTCGGCTGATGGCATATGAGCCAGCGCACCGCCGATGACGCGCACAACGCCGGCGGGGTGTACGACCTCGACCTCCGGGCTGAGCACGTGCGCAGGCTCGCGGTGCCTTTTCCGGCAGGCATTCACGAACGCATTAGCCATGATGCGATGCAGCCACGCCCGGGCGTTCGAGCCGGGCGTATAGCCATGCAGGCCCACGTAGGCGCGGGTCAGCGTCTCCTGGACGAGGTCCTCGGCGTCGCTGAAGTTGCCAGTCAGCTGGAGAGCCGCTGGATACAGCTGGCGCCTGCAGCACTCAACTTCCCGCTCGAACAGGAGATGATCCGCAGGTAGATGACTGTCGTGGACGTAGGCCGCAGTAAGCATATGGGCTATCGCCTCCTTGTCAGCGGTGGGCTCCAAGCAGTCAATTCGCTACTCTGCGTAATGTCCAAACGCTCAGAAGGGCCCATAGCCACCAGCCCCTGCGGATTCCGCAACCGCACCCGTGCGGTTCGCGCACATACGTTTTGCCTAGCGCACGTTGCCTAGCGCACGGGCCGAAACGCGCCGCGAGCCCACGGCTGCCGGGCGACCGGGGTTGCAGGTGTGGCTTGCGCGGCGCCAGCGGGTTGGGCGGCGTCAGCAGGTTTGGTCAGGCGGCCTTGGCGGCGTTCCGCCACGCAGCCAGGGCTGCCTGGACGTCAGCCGCGTCGACGCCGACGTGCGTGAGCATCCGGATCCGCCCGCCGATCATGGTGACGAGCACTCCCTCGGCCGCTAGCCGTTCACGCCACTGCGTTGCGTCGCGGCCGGTGCCGGACACGTCGACGAACACGATGTTGGTCTCGATCAGATCGGGGTCGAGGCTGCCTGGCAGCAACTCGGCGATGCCCGCCGCCAGGGTCCGGGCGTTTTCGTGGTCCTCGGGCAGCCGCTTGGGCCCTTCCTCCAGCGCGATCAGCCCTGCAGCCGCCATGATCCCGGCCTGCCGCCAAGCCCCGCCGAAGAGTATTTTCAGCCTTCGGGCCTCCCGGATGAACTCCTCGTCGCCTGCGATGATCGAGCCGATCGGCGCGCCCAGCCCCTTGGACAGGCAAAACATCAGCGACGTGACGGCGCCGGCATAGGCGGCGACCGGCACCTCAGCAACAGCGCAGGCGTTGAAGATCCGCGCACCGTCCAGGTAGAGCGGCACGCCCGCGTCTGCGCAGACAGCGGCGATGTCACGGACGCCGGTGACACTCAGGACCGAGCCGCCGCCAACCTGGTGAGTGTTCTCGATCGTCACTAGGTCCACGACCGACACGTCGTAGGGGTCGGGCGCGAGCGCCGCCGCCACCTGCTCGCCGAGCAGCAAGCCCCGCTCTGGCGCGGTCAGGTAGTGGAACGCAATCCCCGACAACACGGCAGCCGAGCTGGCCTCGGTCCGTCCGGCGTGCGCACTGGCCTCGCACACGGCGAAATGGCCGGCCCGGACGTAGGCGTGCAGCGCCACCTGATTACACATGGTCCCTGTCGGCAGGTAGAGCGCCGCATCCTTCCCAGTCACCTCGGCGGCGCGATCCTGCAGCCGGTTGACTGTCGGGTCGTCGCCGTACCAGTCGTCACCGACTTCGGCCGCGGCCATGGCCTGCCGCATTCGGTCCGATGGCTTGCTGACGGTGTCGGAGCGAAGATCAATGCGGGCATCCATGTGCCGCAGGATACGGGACGCGGCTAGCTAGGCCGTCGTGCCGGTGCCTGCCATCGCCGGGCCCACGCCGACAGCCGCTGCGCTCGAGGCATCCGCCGCACTCGCCGCGCTCGCCGCGCTCGCCCCGAACTGAGGCGAGCCGCCCAGTTGCTCGGCACGCAGAGTCCGAATGTCACGCGGGATCAGCGCGAATACCGAGACGAGCAGGATCAGGGCGGCCGCCCCGTACTGGGTCGCCGACACTCCGACCCAGGCAGCGATCGGGCCCGCGACCACGGCGCCGATCGGCATCGCCATGACCGAGCCGAGCGCGTCGTAGGACGACACCCGTGCCAGCTTCTCGGCCGGAATGTTGCGGGCCAGCGCCACGGTCCACTGCACCATCATGACCTCGAGCGTGATGCCGAGCACGAACGAAGCCGCGCAGATCACCGGCAGCGGCCACAGCATCGCCAGCGCCAGCGGCGAAATGGCGATGGTGGCACCGATAACTACGACCAGCAGCATCGGCCGGCGCGGACTGAATCGCAGTGACATCACTCCGCCGGCGATGAGGCCAAGCGACTCGGCGCCGGTGATCGTGCCCCAGGCGGCCGGCCCGCCCAGATGCGCCCGCGCCACGACCGGCCCGAGGACGCTGAAGGAGCCATACCAGGCCGCCAGCACTACCGAAAACTGAGCCACGATGACCCAGAGCCACGTGTGCGAGCGGAACTCCGACCACCCATCCCGAAGTTCCCGCAGCATGCTCGTCTGCTGCATGCGCTCATGTGCGGTGACCCGGAGCGCGAGCATCAGCGGCACCGTGCCAAGCAGTCCGGTACCGCACATCGTCAGCGCCCAGCCAGGGCCGTTCTTGCCGATCGCCGCAATGCAAAAGCCCGCCAGCACGGCCCCGCTCATCTGGCCGCCGTTCATGGCCAGCCGCGATATGGCGCTGGCCTCCTGCAGCTGATCAGCGGGTACCAGCCGCGGCAGCAGCGCCGACGACGCGGGATAGAACACCGCCATCCCCGTGCCGGTGAGGCACTCCAGCGCGATCATCTGCCACAACGGCGGATGGCCCGTCAGCACGATGAGCCCGAACGTGCCTTCGCCGATCGCCATCATCAGGTTGGCGGCGATGATCACCTTCTGCGGCGCGATCCGGTCCGCGATGACCCCGCCTACCAGCAGGAAGACCAGGGACGGCGCGATCTGGGCGGCGAGCACGTAGGAGAGCTTGGCCGTCGAACCGTGTGTCTGGTTCAGCACGGCGAACGAGACTCCGACCATCGAGAACCCGAACGACAACGGCGCCAGCAGCCGGTCGGCAAGCAGCAGCCTGAAGTCCCGGATGCCAAGCACCGGCAGCCGCCGCGTGGCCAGGGCAAAGCGGCGCCGCAGCACGCGCGGGAGCATGACGAACGTCCGATCTTGAGCAGGGGCCGGTCTGTCGATCGTACCCGGCGGCCTCAGCCCGGGGAAAACGTTTTACTTCGGACATGCTCGCCTGCGCGCTTGCCCTCCAGCGCCAGGTTGACTGGCCGCCACCGCCCCGGCATGATCGCTCGTGCCGGGTTGCCTCCGGCACGCCGCTGCGCCCGAGCGCAGGCCTGCCGTACCAGGGGCCGCCCGGTCCAATTCGCGACGTCGCCCCGGCACCGTCAGGAATATTGGGTAGTAGTGCCGGGTTCGCGACGTGGGCGGACTCGTGAGACGCGGGCAGGGCCGGCGAGAGGAGCTGATGGTCAGTTGAGCATCCTGGGCACGAGGGTCCTGCGGACAGAAGATCCGAAGTTCCTGACCACGGGCGGCGTCTACACCGAGGACGTGGTGGACGATCGCCTTGACGGCGCTTACCACGTCTTCTTTGTCCGGTCCCCGATCGCGCACGCCCGCATCACGAGCATCGACGTCAGCCCGGCGCTCGCAGCGCCCGGTGTCGTGGCCGCCTTCACCGGAGCCGACCTGGCTGACCTCCCCGTCATTCCGCCATCGGCGGCTGGCCTGATGAATGTCGAGATGACGCAGCGCTTGCTGGCGATCGACAAGGTCAGGTTCGTCGGCGAGCCTGTCGCCGTCGTCGTCACCGAGCTTCCCTACCAGGGCGAGGACGCGCTCGAGCTGGTCGAGGTTGACTACGACCCGCTGCCTGCCGTGCTGGGCTTCGAGCCGACCGACAGCTCCCTGCTGTTCGAGGCGGCGGGCACGAACGTGGCCGGCCACTGGGGTGAGGCGTCATCGCTCAAGCCGGAACTGTTCGATGACTGCGAGGTCGTCGTCACTCACACGATCATTAACCAGCGGGTCGCTCCCGCTCCGATGGAGAGCCGGGCCGCCGCGGCAGTCTGGGGCGACGATGGACGACTGACCGCATGGGTGCCTAATCAGGGCGCCCAGGGCACCCGCGATTCGCTGGTGACCCTGCTCGGCCTCGAAGCCGGGCAGGTCCGCGTCATCACGCCGGATGTCGGCGGCGCGTTCGGCGCCAAATTCGGCGCCGACCCGGAGCACGCAGTGGTGGCCTGGGTATCGCGTCAGCTCGGACGGCCAGCCAGGTGGACCGAGACCAGGTTCGAGAACCTGGTAGCGATGACCCATGGCCGGGCCCAGCAGCACACCATCACGATCGGCGGGAGCCGGGACGGGAACGTGGCCGCTTACCGGCTCGAGATTGTCCAGGACGCGGGTGCTTACCCGAAGATTGGCGCCATCCTGCCCTTCCTCACCATCTTGATGACGACGGGCCCGTACGACATCCCCAACGCCGAGTCAATCGCCACGGTTGTCGTCACCAACACCACCCCGATCGGCGCGTACCGCGGCGCTGGGCGGCCCGAGGCGACGGCGGCGCTTGAACGAGCCATGGACCTCTTCGCCACCGAGATCGGCGTAGATCCGGCCGACGTGCGTCGCAAGAACCTCCTCCCGCCGTTTACCGAGCCCCACCGGACCGCATTCGGCGCACTGTACGACTCCGGCGACTACGTCGCCGCGCTCGACAAAGCACTGGCCGCGGCCGGTTACGCCGACCTGCGCAAGGAGCAGGCAGAGCGGCGGGCAAGCGGTGACGTCCGCCAGCTCGGCATCGGGGTCGCCAGCTACGTGGAGATAACCGGTATGGGTGACGGGGAAGAGTCTCCACCCGAGGAGAACGCCACGGTCGAGGTGCATCCCGACGGGACAGCGACGATCCTGACTGGCACGTCACCGCACGGCCAGGGTCACGCGACCGCCTGGGCGATGCTCGCCAGCGAAGAGCTTGGCATCCCGGTCGAGAAGATCACACTGCAGTGGGGCGACACCGATCTGATCCCCGTGGGCGGTGGCACCGGCGGGTCGCGCAGCCTTCAGCACGGAGGTGCCGCCGTACAGCAGGCGTCGAAAGAACTCATCGAGATGGCGCGGCTGCGGGCCGCTGCCCAGCTTGAGGCGAACGCTGCTGACCTGGTCTTCGACAAGAGTCGCAGCGCGTTCGCGGTTGCCGGTGACCCTGAGGCGTCAGTCCCGCTCACCCAGCTGGCGGAGAACGAGCGGCTGCTCATCAGGACCGTCTTTACCGCGCCCGGCGCGACCTTCCCGTTCGGCACCCACGTCGCCGTCGTCGAGGTCGACACCGAGACGGGCAAGCCGACGCTGACGAGAGTCATCACAGTGGACGACGCCGGCATCGTGCTCAACCCGCTCCTCGCCGAGGGACAGCGGCATGGCGGCATCGCCCAGGGCGCTGCTCAGGCGTTCCTGGAGGAGGTCGTCTACGACGCGGACGGCAACCCGCTCACGGCCAGCTTCGCCGACTACCCGTTCCTGTCGGCCACTGAGGTACCGAGCTTCGAGCTGGCCGACATGGCGACGCCGACCACCTATAACCCGCTGGGCGCCAAGGGCATCGGCGAGGCCGGCACGATCGGCGCGACTCCCGCGGTCCAGAACGCGATCATCGACGCCGTGTCGCACCTCGGTGTCCGCCATATTGACATGCCTGCCTCGTCCCGCCGGGTCTGGCAGGCCATACAGCAGGCGGCCGCCAGGCCTGGATCGGAGCACTGATGATGCGCATCGAGCTAACCGTTAACGGCGAGAAGCGGTCCGACGAGGTCGAGCCACGGCTGCTGCTCGTGCATTACCTGCGCGAGGTCCTCGGCCTGCGGGCGGCCAACATAGGTTGTGACACGACCTCGTGCGGAGCGTGCACGGTGCTGCTCGACGGCAAGTCCGTGAAGTCCTGCACAGTGCTGACTGTGCAGGCAGCCGGTCACGACGTCGTCACGGCGGAAGGCCTTGCGCCCGATGGGGAGCTGCACCCCGTGCAGGCCGCGTTCCGGCAAAACCACGGCCTCCAGTGCGGTTTCTGCACGCCAGGCATGGTGATGGCCACCGTGGGACTGCTGTCGGAGAATCCGCATCCGACTGAACAGCAGGCCCGCGAGGCGCTTGAGGGCAACCTGTGCCGGTGCACCGGCTACCACAACATCATCCGCTCGGTGCTCGCCGCTGCCGAGGCTCCGGAGAAGGGTGCGCAGCTGACAGGCGTGGCCGAGAACGCAGAGGTGAGCGCATGATGCCCGCGCAGTTCGAGTACATCGCCGCCGGGTCCGCCGAGCACGCGATCAGCCTGCTGTCCGAGCACGGCGACGACGCCAAGCTGCTCGCCGGGGGTCACTCGCTGCTCCCGATGATGAAACTGCGGCTGGCCACGCCCGAGTTGCTCATCGACATCGGCGGCCTGTCCGACCTGGCTGGCGTGAGCACCGACGGCGACGACCTGGTGATCGGCGCCACGACGCGCCATGCCGACCTGGCCGCTTCCGAGCTCGCCCGCGCCGAGGCGCCGCTGCTCGCCTACGCCGCAGCCCAGGTCGGTGACCCGCAGATCCGCCATCGCGGCACGATAGGCGGTTCGCTGTCGCACGCCGACCCAGCCGCGGACCTGCCCATGGCGCTCGTAGCGCTTGGCGGCTCGGTTGCGCTGCAGGGCCCGAACGGGACGCGCAAAGTCGCGGCGGACGACTTCTTCGTGGGCTACTTCGAGACGGCGATGCAGCCAGACGAGCTCCTGATCGCCGTCCGCGTGCCGCGCCGTCCAGGCGTGCCATGGGGTTACCAGAAGTTTGTCCGGCGCGCCAACGACTGGGCGATCGTCGGGGTTGCCGCCGTTGACGGGCGGATCGCGCTGGCCAACATGGGACCCACCCCGCTCCGCGCCACGGCGGCGGAGCAGGCACTGGCGGCCGGAGCGACAGCCGCAGAGGCGGCTGTCTACGCGGGCGAGGGCACGTCGCCTGGCGAGGATATGCACGGCGACCGCGAGTACCGGCGCCACCTGGCCCAGGTCCTGACCCGCCGGGCACTGCAACACGAGACCGGCTGAGGACACACTGAGGTCAGAACAGTCATAACCGGCCGGATCGCGGGTAGCGAGAAGGTATGAGCTCAGCTAAGCCAGCCAACGACCAGCCTGACTCCAATGGTCAGCTGCTGCCTGAGCGTGTCGCTGAGCTGGCAGGCCAGCTCAGCGAAACCGAGGACGAATCGCGCCGCAGGCGCCTTGCACGGCAGATCCCTCAGCTGGCCAGCCGCAGCAGCCAGGCGACAAGGCGCGGATTCCTGTCTGGCCGGGACGCGGCCTGGCACGGCCTGAGGGCTGGCACGGGCGCCGCGGCGAGGCGCGTCCGGCCCGCCGGGGGCGTAGCGCAGCGCGGCGCGCAGGCGGGCGGTTCGGTTGCCTGGCGGGGCCTGCGCGCGAGTGGTCAGTGGCTGTCCGGCCAGGTGCTGGAGATGGCGCCGAAAGTACCGATCCGCAGCCTCGGCACGCTCCAGGCGCAACATCCTGGCCTCGACACCGAGCAGCTAGCTGACACCCTCATCGCCGGCGCGGCGCGCGCGTCCGCTGGCGTCGGCGCTGCGGTTGGCGTAGCGGCCGCGGTGCCTTTTATCCCGACAATCCCCGTCGAGCTGGGCGTCGAGACGCTGGCGCTGGTGGCCATCGAGCTCAAGCTGATCGCCGAGCTGCACGAGGTGTACGGGATGCCCGCTCCCGGCGCGGCTCCGCAGCGCATGATCGCCTACGTAGGGTCCTGGGCGGACCGCCGTGGTGTCCGGATCACGACCAGCGGCCTGGCCCTCGCGGTGGGAACGCCGCTACGCCGCAGGCTGGAGCGGCGGCTGCTGGCCAAGGCGAGCCAGAGCGCGCTAGCACTTGCGCCACTCCTCACGGGCGCGGCCGCTGGTGCTCTCCTCGACCATCACGAGACGCGGCGGCTCGGTCAGCTGGTGCGTGACGATCTGCGCAAGCGCGCGATCGCTGGTTGAGCGACGTCGTCTACAACTGGGTCGTCTACAACTGGGTCGTCTACAGCTGGGCGAGCTCCTCGGTCAGGTCGTCCAGGCCCAGCGAGCCGAGGGACAGCGACGCCATGTGCCAGGCCTTGAGGTCGAAGCTGGCACCGCGTGCGGCCCTGGCGGCATCGCGCCCGGCGAGCCACGCCCGCTCCCCCAGCTTGTAACTGATCGCCTGGCCCGGCATGCTCAGATACCGGACTATCTCGCTGGCCAGGAAGTCCCGCTCTCGGCCGCTGTGCGCAACGAAGAACTCCAGCGCCAGCTCGGGCGTCCACCGCTGCCCGGCGCCCTGTGCCCAGTCCGAAGCGATCGGCAGCTCCAGATGCATGCCGATGTCGATGATGACCCGGATGGCTCGCATCAGCTGGGCATCCAGATAGCCCATCCGGGCACCAGGCGCCTCCAGGAAACCAAGCTCGTCCATGAGCCGCTCGGCATACAGCGCCCAGCCTTCCGAGCACGCGCTCACCGCGCCGACGCTGGTCTGGTAGACCGACAGCTGAGATGACAGGTACTGCCACTGCCCGAACTGCAAGTGATGGCCGGGTACGCCCTCGTGGTACCAGGTGCTGATCAGGTTCCACAGCGGGAAGCTGGTCCGGCCCAGTGTCGGCAGCCAGGTCCGGCCAGGCCGCACGAAATCCTTCGACGGCGGGGTGTAGTACGGCGCCGCCGCGCTTCCCGCCGGGGCGATACGCGCCTCCACTACCGTGACCGGCTCGGCCAGGTCGAAATGCGTGCCGTTCAAGTTGACGATCGCCTCGTCCATGATCTGCTGCAGTCGGATCCGGATCTCGTCAACGCCCTCGACAGTCTCGCTGGCGCGGTCGAGGTGGCCCATCACTTGCCGGGGTGAGGATCCGGGCAGGATCCGCTCCGCTTCGGCCTCCATGTCGGCGAGGATCTGGCGGTACTGAGACCAGCCCCAGACATAGACCTCGGCCAGGTCGAGGCTGGCGCCGTTCCAGCGGCGAGCGCCGACCAGATACCGCTCCTCCCCCACCCCGTCCGGTGTCCCGGCCGCCGCCGGCAAGTAGTCGGCGAGCAGCCAGCCGCGAAGCGCGGACACGGCAGCATCGGCGGTCGCGCTCGCCTTATCCAGGTCCGCACGTAGCGAGGCCGGACCGCCGGCCGGCGCGGCGCGGGTGAAATCGGTGAACCAGCCGCGGCCGTCCCCGGTCGCCAGCCAGGTCTCAAACTGGCCAGCGACAGTCTCGACTAGCCGGGGTGCCGCGTACAAGCCGCGCCGCGCTCCCTCGGCCAGCGAGGTCCTGTACTGCGCTAGCGCACCGCCGACCCTGCTCATCCTGCGGGCGATCATGGCCCAGTCGTCCGCCGTGGCAGTAGGCATCAGCATGAACGCCTGCCGGACTTCCTCTTGCGGACCGAAGATGTTCGACACCGCCCGCAACTGCTCGTCGGTCGCGCTCACCTGGAGCTCAGTGTCGAGGCGCTCGCGTAGCAGCCGCGCGCACCTGCGCTCATCCGCGTCCGTGAAGCCGCCTGCCGCTATGGCGGCACCCTCGACTTCCGTCAGATTCGCCAGCGTGGCGCGGCGGAGGTCATCGAAGGCGGCATGGCCGGCGGGCGAGAAGTCCGGGAGCCGGTCCTGCCCGACCGGGAGCCCCAGCATCGTCGCTGTCACCGGGTCGAGCTCGGCAAGCTGGCTCACGAACGTATCCGCTGCATCTCGGACCGGCCGACCGGCCGGCGCAACGCCCGACTCAGCCTCAGTGGCGTCATGTGTCATGCAGGACATTCTGCCCGCTACCGGTGACAGACTCGCGGCCGCCAGGCCGCTAAGGTCAACGGGTGACTAACCGCAAGATTCTGGTAACGGGGTCGTCTCGCGGCATCGGCCGGTCCGTCGCGCAGGCGTTCGCCCGAGGCGGTGACATCGTCGCCATCCATCACCGCGATTCACCGGGGCTGGCGGCCGAAGTGCTGGCCAGCCTGCCGGGTGACGGCCACGTCATCGTCCAGGGCGACATCGCTGATCCGGACGCCGTCCGGGACATGGTCGATTCCGCAGCCGGCCAGCTCGGCGGACTCGACGTGCTGGTGAACAACGCGGCCAGCTACGGCCGCGTGAGCCATGACGTTGCTGAGACTTCCTATGAGGCCTGGCAGCAGGCTTGGCTGGACACGATCGGGCTCAACTTGATAGGCGCGGCGAACGTCACCTGGTGCGCCGTACAGCACATGATCGCGGGGGGCGGCGGCACCATCGTGAACGTCTCGTCACGGGGCGCGTTCCGTGGCGAGCCGGGCCAGCCGGCCTACGGCGCCAGCAAGGCCGGCCTGAACGCGCTCGGCCAGTCGCTAGCCGTGGCCCTCGCCCCGTACAACATCAGCGTGGCCGCGGTAGCGCCCGGCTTCGTCGAGACAGACATGGCGGCGGCGCACCTGAAGGGTGCCAGTGGCGACGCTATTCGCGCGCAGAGCCCGTTCGGGCGCGTCGCGCGGCCGGACGAGATCGCCGCGGCCGTCGTGTACCTGGCCTCGCCCGAAGCTGCCTGGACCAGCGGCGCGATACTCGACCTCAACGGGGCTTCCTACCTGCGGACCTGAGGCCATGAGGACGACGACGTTCGAGGTGCACACCGGGCGCACTCCGGTCGTGCGGGATATCACCCGGCAGTGCGAACAGTTCGCACGCGACGCTGCCAGCGGGGGTGACGGCCTGCTGAACGTGTTCGTGCCGCACGCGACCGCCGGCGTCGCGATTCTGGAGCTCGGTGCGGGCAGCGACGAGGACCTGCTGTCCGCTCTGGCCGACCTGCTGCCTGCCGATGACCGCTGGCGGCACGCGCATGGCTCGCGCGGTCACGGCCGCTCGCACGTGCTGCCCGCGTTGATCCCGCCCTATGCGACGATTCCGGTCATCGGGGGCCGGCTGGCCCTCGGTACCTGGCAGTCTGTCGCCCTCGTCGACCTCAATGTCGACAACCCCGACCGCGAGGTCCGGCTGTCCTTGCTGATCTAGCGCGGCTGACCTAGCGCGGCTGACCTAAGGGGCTGACGCAGCGCGGCTGACCTAGCGCGGCTCGAGCGCGGCCGTTATGCCTGGCTCAGCGCGCCCTCGATGCACAGGCAGAACGGGTGGCCGGCCGGGTCGGCGTACACACGGAAGTGGTCACCGGGCTGGAAGTCAAACTTCGTCGCACCTGCCGCCAGTACCCGGGCTTCGGCCGCGTCCGGGTCGTCGACGAGGAAGTCCAGGTGCATCTGCATGGACGAAGACGGGTCGGGCCAGGCCGGCGGCTGGTAGCCGGGTGCGGTCTGGAAGTCGATATCTCCGCCGGGGCACTTGACCGTCGCCCAGTCCTTGTCGGCGGAGGTGACCGCGCCGCCGGTGATCTCCGCATAGAAGGCGGCCAACAGCCCGGCGTCCGGGCATTCGAGCGCGACCGAGCCGAGTTTGATCGAGTTAGACATGCGAACTAGTATCCCGGCAGCCTCTGACAAAGAGAGATCATCTCGACATGGCCGAACTCTGGTTCCCGGTACCGCCGCTTGCTGGTGATGTGGTGCTGCTGCGCCCGTGGCGCGAGACCGACGTACCGGCCATAGTGCTGGCGTTCAGTGATCCGCTGATGCAGCGGTTCTCCTGGCGTACTGCTCCCTACACCGAGACTGATGCGCGCGACTTCCTCGCTGAGCAAGAAGCCGGCCGCCTGCGGGGCGATGAGCTGAACTTCGCCCTGGTCGAACCGCACAACCGGGACGTGGTGCTCGGCGCCGTCTCCCTCTATGAGGTTTGCCTGGATCATGGCCGCGCGGGGGTTGGCTACTGGCTCGCCCCAGGAGGCCGCGGCCGGGGTGCCGCGACGCAGGCTGTCCGCCTGCTCGCCCAGTGGGCGTTCGCTGAGCTGGGACTGGCCCGGCTGGAGCTGACGTGCGGTCCAGACAATGAGGCGTCGCAGCACGTCGCCGAGCGTTGCGGGTTTTCCCGCGAGGGCCTTCTTCGTGCCCACGTGCCATTCAAGGGAGGCCGCCGCGACAGCCTGATCTACAGTCTCCTGCCTGGCGATGCGGCGGCGCCTGCTACCAGCTAACTCAGGCGGCGTGCTGTGACTTGCGCGGCGTTCGGCCCAGCCCTGCAGGCGGGCCTCGTAGAACCAGTGCCCGAACAACTGGCCCCCGTAGAGGACCCAGCCGACGCCAATCAGCCACGACTCCACGATCAGGACGGTGCCTAGCGCGCCGTAGCTGACGGCGTTCCTGATGATGAGCGGTTCGAAGACGAGGCTGGAGAAAGCCCGCAGGCCAGCCAGGCCCACCAGCGTCGCCGCCGCGCCCGGCAACGCCGCCAGATAGCTCACCCGGCCGCCTAGCAGGAACCGCAGCCCCCACCAGAAGAAGGCGATGCCGAGCACCACCGCCACCGCTACCCGGCCGGCCGTCTCGGCCAGCCCGCCGTTCGTCACCGTCCCTACTGTGGCCGCTGCATAGATGTAGGCGATCAGGATGACCAGCCACACCGCCTGACGCCAGATTTTGTGCCACGGCCCGGCAGGCAGAGCCCAGATCCTCTCGAACCCGCCCTGTACGCTGCCTGCCAGCGCCACTCCGGACACGCTCAGCACCAGAGCACTGAACACGCCTGTCGTGCCCAGCACCCGGGACGGCGCCGAAAAGAGCCGTGTCACCGCGTCGGCGGAGGAGCCGGTCAGGCCCATGCCGTAGACCACCCACCCGGCGAGGCCGCGGTGCGGAGCCGGGCTGGCGGCAGCGACGAGGATGAGCAGCGGGATGATGGTGAGGAGGGCCAGGGCAGCGAAGCCCAGAGCCCGCTCCATGAGCTCGAACTCCTTGGTGCGCCGGTACAGGGTCTTGAACCGGAGATCGTGCCAGACCCGCTCGACGCAGCGGAGCACCGCGCGGCGCACCGCCCGGTACGCGCTCCCGCCCATCATCGCCGGACCCGCCCATCGCTCCGCCACCGCATCGCACGACCGCCTGCGGGGCAGCGCATTGCGCCGCGACGGCCGACACTCCACCACCAGGATCGTCGCGTCACCACGAGTTCATTCCCCTGGTAGTCAAGGATCACCTGGATCAGCGGGGCCAGATCCTCGGGGCGAATTCACCCGCGGCCATCGCCGGATGATCCAGCCGGTGGCCTAGCGCGCCGGCATCAGGCCCAGCCCCGCGAGAAAGCCGGCGACCACCAGGTTGTACTCGGCCGCTGTCTCGTAGTACACGTTGTGCGGCGACTCCGGTACGACATGCAGCTTCGCTCCCGGCACGGCCGCAGCCAGGGCCCGGGCGTTCGGGGCAAGCGGGTCCAGATCACCCACGACCACCAGCATCGGGGACTGTATCTTGGCGACCGCCTCGTTCAGTTCCTCGCGGTTCGGGCTGGTCGCGGACCTGGCCCGCGGATGGCGAAGTGCTTCCAGTCGCGTGGCGGTCGAGCGTATCCGCAGATACCGGTCGTAGAGGAGAGGATCGCGCTCGCGCAGCGAGTCCGTCAGCGATCCCCCGACCGGCAGAAACAGGGTCTCGTGATCGAGCGGTCCGGCCGCGCGCGCGAAGCCATCGAAGGGTCCGATGCCCATGCCGGACGGCACAAGCGCGACCGCGTCATCGGGATGCCGGACGGCCCAGCGCAGCAGCGTGAGCGCGCCCATGGAGTTACCGGCGATGATCGGCCGGGTCAGTTTCAGCGCGTCAAGGAAGCCCTCAAGCTCGTCGGCCCGGTCCGGCTCCGGCTCGTCTCTCGGCGAGTTGGCTGAGTGCCCGTGATTGACGCTGTCGTAGGCGATGACCCGGAAGTACGGCGCGAACGCCTCGAACTGCTGGAACCACGCCTCCGCGCACGAACTCATGCCGTGCAGCAGGACCAGCGGCTGGCCCTCGCCGGCTTCCTGATAGTAGAGATCACTCGCGTTCACCTGTGCCCAGGGCACTTCGACCTCCCGGCATCCGTCTCGCTCAGCTGCCCTTCACACGCTAACCTGTCGCCCCGTGGCGGCAAATGCGCAAATCCGCGGGTACAAGCCGGCCGATCGGGACAGGAACGGGGTAGCCAATGCCCATCGACCACAGGCAACTCGGTGTTGATCTGTTCAACGGCACCTGGACGATGATGGAGCAGCCGGACCGCACGCCGGACGAGGATGCCCTCATGATCCACATGGCGCACGCGTCGGCTTATCACTGGCTCCAGGTCGGCGCGCCGGAGAACGTTGCCCGCAGCCACTGGCAGTGCTCCCGGATGTATACCGTGCTCGGCCGATCCGAGCCCGCTATCTATCACGCGAAGCTCGTACTCGACGTCTGCGAGCAGAACGACATCGGCGACTGGGACCTGGCCTTCGCCTACGAGGCCCTGGCCCGGGCTTACGCGGTCGCGGGAAACTCAGCCGAGTCAGCCGGCTGGCTAGCCAAGGCCCAGGCGGCCAGCACAGACATCACCGACGATGAAGATCGAGAGCTGCTGCTCACCGATCTCGCCACCATTCCGGGCTAGATAATCGTCCCGGCCGAGGTCACTTGAAGGCCCGGCTCAGGGCCTCCTGGATGGCCGTCAGTATCGCGCCGCCGGCCAGGCCGATCAGCGCGCCAGCGACGAAGGCCAGATGGTTGTCGCTTGACTGGCGGGATTGGTTGATGCCGACGGCGACCTTCGGCGCCGTGTCTTCCTGGACAAGCGGCTCTGACCAGGTGGCGGACGAGGCGCTGAATGCGGCAGGGGGAAGCGCGGACCAGTCATACGTCGCTGCCGACGGGATGCCGTAGTAGACCAGGAACTCGGGGGTGCCAACGCCGGTGTAGAAGGCTTCAGGGAGCACAGCCTGCGCGTTGAGCCCGTTCACACTGAGGCCGAGGCTCTTTGCTTTCACATAAAAGGAGGCGGACGCATCGCCGCGCGTGTCGAACCCCAGTAAAACTTTCCAACTGAACGCTGGCACTTGACCTGAGAATCTCGTGCAGGCAGTGGGGGGACACGTCCGAAAGCTCGTCCCGTAGGGCGCGTCGACGATCACGCTTGCAAAGGGCGCGCCGGTGACCGGAGCCGATGAGGCCCCCCGCGTAAGGTCGACATCCATTCGGGCTAGTGACGGTGTGAGCTGAACGACGCTGTAGGTAATGAAAGCAACGTGGACGTTCGTCAATACCGACACACGCGAATAGGCAGGAGCAGAGGTCTCCGTCGACGACGGTACAGCGAGAGGGCGAGCGGCAACAAGGCGAGGCCGAGCAGGGCCAGCACGACCGGAGTCACCATTAGTTTCCAGAGTGACTTCT
>DATHPF010000407.1:0-1910 GCA_035484155.1 Streptosporangiaceae bacterium | reverse complement strand
CAGACGCACGCCATCGTGCTGCCGTACGTGCTCGCCTTCAACGGGCCCGCGGCACCGGACGCCGAGCACAGGATCGCTGCCGGGTTCGGCACCAACCGGGCGATCGACGGCCTGGAAGACCTGCGCCGCGAGCTCGGCGCGCCGCACGCGCTGCGCGACTACGGCTTCGCCGAGGACGCGATCCCTGAAGCGGCCGAGGCGATCCTGCCCGCCGTCCCGCCAGGCAACCCCCGCCCGGTAACCGTCGCCGACCTGGAACGCCTGCTCCGCGCCGCATGGTCAGGCGCTGATCCTAGGACGGCCTTCTAACAAGGCCCACTGCACCCTAGCCGCGAAAAACTGGGGTGGCCTCCGGGCTGGAAGCGGACGACCATGGCGGTGGAGTTCATCGGGGAGAGGAGTCCACATGAGCCACATCCGCATCGGCATCTACGCGATAACCAGCGGTAGCGCCAAGGAAATCGCCGACCTCGCCCGCAGGGGCATGCTGCCCGTATTCCGGGCGCAGCCTGGATTCAAGTCCTACGGCGTGGTCGAAACCGAAGACGGCAAGGTCGTCTCGGTAAGCCTGTGGGACTCAGCCGGGCAAGCGGAGGAGGCCAATAACCTGGCTGCCTCGTGGGTACGGGAGAACCTCGCCGGCAGGGTCCGGCTCGAGGGAGCTCACGTCGGCGACTTCCTCTTCAACGAGAACGCCTAGCTGATCAACTGACGGCTGGCCGGTCCTTCTTTGGCAGCTTGCTCACCACTGCGGCGTACGAGGCGTCAATTGCTTCGCGTATCTCGTCGTCAGGAATCGTGCCGCCGATCCGGAGGTGATTCCAGCCGGAACGCCCGATATACGCCTCCGCGGCAGCGTCGCCGGGGTACCGCAACAGCCATTCATCCGCCGACTCGCGGGAGGCGCCGCATTTCAGGCCGACCCCCAGCGGTTCGCCCGAGCCGAGGAACGCGAATATCTTCGGCCCGACCTTGGCGACCACATCGCCTTCCCAGGGCTCGTCCTGCCAGGCGCCTTGCTTGGAAAGACAATAAGCGAGCAGTTCCTCCCAGGTCACGAGCCCATGCTAAGCACTCACATGCTCTGGAGTCAGCCGCGTACGTTCCGAATGATCTCTTTTGATCTCCCCCATGGCGCATGCTCGGCGGCGCGCTGGTCGCGATCCTGGTTAGCGGGCTTGCCGGATTCTTAGACTGACAGAGTGACCATCGCCCTGAACCTGCTCGCCGATGTGCGCTGGCGGGGGAAACCTGTCGCGGGCGATCGGCCGCAGGCGCTGCTGGCGGCCCTAGCGGCCGGCGGTGGCCGCCCCGTGCGGGCCGAGAAACTGATCGAGCTCGTCTGGGGCGACGAGGCGCCGCTCAACGGCATGAAAAGCCTGCAGGTTCTCGTCGCGCGGGCACGCAACGTGTGCGGTCCCGACGCGATCGTCCGCGACGGTGGCGGGTACCGGCTCGGTGCCGCGCCTGGCGAGGTCGACAGTGCGCGGCTCTCGCGGCTCGTGCGCGACGCCACGGCCGCGCTCGACAGGGACGCGGCGACGGCCGCCGCGCTCGCGCGCGAAGCCCTGGCGCTCACCGACGGCCTGCCCGGGGTCAGCAACGGGGACGCAGGCCCGCTGGCCGAGGTCCGCAGGACGGCCGTCGAGGAAGCGTCAAGCGCTCGCCTGATCCTGGCGCGGGCCTCCAGCCGGATGGGCGCACACGCGGACGCGCTGTCCGTGCTCGAGGCGGCGCAGGCGGAGGTGCCGCGCGACGAACCGCTGCTGGCGGACCTGCTGCGCAGCGAGGCTGCCGTCCGTGGCCCGGCGGCCGCGCTCGAGCGATTCGAGCGCTACCGGCGGGAGCTGCGCGACGAGCTGGGCAGCGACCCCGGTGAGCAGCTCCAGCGGATACAGCGCGGCCTGCTG
>DATHPF010000406.1:0-12997 GCA_035484155.1 Streptosporangiaceae bacterium | reverse complement strand
TCCGAACCCGTTCGACCCGCAGGACACCGGCGGTTTCTACAACGAGTGCAACGGGCCGTACGAGAACGCCGGCCCGCCCGACAATGACACGCCGGAACTCGGTGACGCCGCGTGCTACTACGCGGGCGACACCCATCCAGGATGGGACGGCCCCGGCACCTCGTCGCCGCCCGACCTGACGACCGGCTGCCAGGACAACCTGTTCCAGAACGGCGACCTCGACTTCGACGGGACGCCGTACTGGACGGAGTGGCCCACTGGCAACTTCCCGAACACCTATCCGTCCACATTCGTGGAACAGTTGCCGACCACACACGGCCGGCAGTATTCGCGGTTCTTCTTCCAGACCGACATCGCGCTGAGTGAGAGCACGTGCCAGGGCAACACCCTGGGCGGAGGCGGCGGAACGTCGAGCGGCTGCACGGTTCCCCCGCAGGGGCCTGGCAACTTCTATCCGTACTGGAGCGAGCTCCGGGTCGGCAACTTCTGCGCGCTCGAGTTCGGCAACGTCCGTTCGGGGCGGTTCGTGACCGACTTCGGCAAGGACACGGAGTACGGAACCGACGGATTCCCGACGCTCGGCTACCCCGAGTTCGAGGGGCCGACGCACACCAACACCTGCCGGGCGCGGTCCTTCTAGCGAGGGCAGCTCCGGACGTCAAGGTGCCCGGCCGCCAGTTGCTGGCGGCCGGGCATTTCTTGGTCAGGAGTTGGCGGCGGCCGCAGTCGCCAGCAGGCCAGCGAGCCGGTCGACGTCGGCAGCCGAGCCCGGCCGCAGCTCGATCCAGTCGCGGCGGGCCGGATCGCGGCGCACTGCCGGGTCGCTGCCGTAATCGACCCTGGCGGCTTGCCAGCCGGAGCGCGTGACGCGCAGATCGATGACCCCGGCCGCCTCGCGGTGGGCGATCTCGCGGCCGCCGGAGGAGAAGAGGGCCGGCTTGTCGGCAAAACGCGACCGCCCTTCATAGACCGCGCCCGTCGCGAGCATCACCGCGACGACCGCTTCCCAGACCGCGTCGTCGCCGGAAGCTGCGCTCATCGGCCCACCTGCTCAGGTAGCTGCCAGGCTCCAAGTCTGAGAGCGAGGATATGGGCTTGCGCCGTACCCGGACGCCGTCGCTAGGGTTTGCACGTGGCTATCGAGGCGTACGTGTTCGTGTCCACCACTGGCCCTGGCCCGGCAGCCGCATGCCAGGCGATCCGCCACCTACCGGGAGTCGTGCGGGCCGACGCCTTGCTCGGCGAGCCGCCGGTCGTGGCGATCATCGAGGCGGAGGGCTTTGCCGCCCTGGACCTCGTCATCGATCGGATCCGCAGCCTTCCGGCAGTCGCGGAGACGGATACGCACGTGGTACGGGCGGTCGACGACTAGCCAAGCTCCCGCAGCGACAAGCGGGCATCCTCCAGCCCCGCCTCGTTGTCCTCCGGCCCGCTGATGCCAGTGAGGTTGTTAGTAGCGATCCGCCACGCGAAGTAGTTGGCCTGCACGGCCCAGCGGAACCGCAGCAGCGGCAGCAGGCCCGCGCCGACCTCGCCGCGGCCGAGAGTGCCGCCATCCAGGTACGACGCGATGAGCGCGGACGCGTTCTCTGGCCCGCCGACGTACATGACCGCCGAGGCCAGGTCATAGAGCAGCGGGCCGACGACGGCATAGCTCCAGTCGATGACGCCGCACCGGCCGGTCTCTGGATCCAGCCGGAACGCCCCTGGCGCCGGGTCAGCGTGCAGCAGTCCCCACGTCATCGCGCCGGGCCCGGCCTCGTCAAGAGCCGCCACGGCGGCTGACACGGCGGGCCGGAGCCACGGGCGCAGCGACAGATAACCGGCGCCGGGGTCGACCCAGTGGAACCGCTCGGCGGAGGCGAGCTCAACATCCTGGAGCGCGGCGTGGACCCTGGCCAGGGTGCCGCCGATCACGGCTTGCTCTTCATCGCCCTCGCCGGTCAGCGGCGTGCCCGGGACCCAGGTCAGCAGGGCGAGCCAGTAGCCGTCCCCGATCGGAACCGTCAGGTCCCCGGTTCGCGAGGGCACCGGGGCGCCGGCGGGTATGCCCGCTCGGTCCAGTCGCTGGGCAAGCTGAAGGCCGCCGGCCAGCGGGCCGGCGGCCTCGGGACTCACCATCTTGGCTACCCAGCGGGCTTGGCGTTGCTCGACGATCCAGGTGCGGGATCCCATCCCGCCGTCGTGCCGGCGGATCCGGGCATCGGCCAGATGCCAGTTTTGCTCGAGGAAGGCGGCGAGCTCATCGTCGATCGTCACCCGCCGAGCCAATCACGGCCTAGGCGCAGGGGGCAGCGGAAAGATCGTCGACAACCTCCCTGGCCCACCGCATGCGCTCGCAGGCCTCCTGCGGATGGTCACCGAACTCCTGAGCCATGCGGCTGGCACAGCCCTCGGCGCCAAGGTGCTCGACAGTGCTGGAGATCGCGTTCTCTACTGCCTCGACGCCGGGCGCGTCTGAGCGCTGCAGCGCTGATGCGAAGAGTGCCTCGCATCGGGCGTCATTGACGTTCAGCCGGTCCATGAAAAAGCCTCCGGTGCAGTAGCGGCGCCTCGGGGTATCCGCAGCGTTCGAAGTTACTTAGCAGTACGACGCGCGCACGCTCGGTCACGTTGCGTGATCTGGATCACTCTGCCCTGGCCGCTTCCATTCCAGCAGGCACCCGGGTCGGCTTCCCGGGATCCGAGGGCGCAGCCGAACGCCGCGTCCGGCCTGCTCAGCGGGCGATCCGCCCGTCGCGTCTCAGCAGCGCGACGAGGTTTTCCATCGACGGCCGCCTCCATTCGTACTAACGGATCAAACGTTTGCGGTTCATCCATGCGCCCTCGCTGGCGGGCGGCGCAATCGCCGCATATCGGCCACACTGGCGCATCGTCGGTGGCCACGCGTCGCCCGTCGCCGGACGGCCCGATTCCAGCCCGCCCGGCAGCCACCGCCAGGGGCTCGGCGGGGGCTTTGCGACTTTCGTCCGCCGCCTCCGTCCGTCTTAACGCCATGAGTGCGGCATAGCTACTGCTATATACCGATAGCTATGCCGCACTCATGAAACGATCACCAGGCGTTTTGCCGGTATTGAGCAACAGCCTCCCGGCCCCGAGCACCGACGCCACGAACGTTTGCACCGGCAGTCGGCCGTGACGCTATCCGCTCGGCTGCGGCACCCCTATCGCTGCCCCGGCGGCTAGGGCGCCGGCGCGTCCAGCCCGAGGCGGCGCTGCTCGATGATCAGGCAGCGATCTTCGACGTACAGCAGCCCTGCCTCCTCGGCAATCGCCCGCGCCTCAGCCGATGCGATGCCGAGCTGCAGCCAGAGACCAGTTGCTCCCGCCGCGACTGCCTGCCGGGCGACGTCAGGTGTTCTCGCCGGCGGGCGGAACACGTCGACCAGCCCAACCTGCTCGGGCACGTCGCGGAGCGTCCGGAAGACAGGCTCACCGAGGATCACGTCGGCATGCGGGTTAACGGGGATGATGCGCCAGCCATGCTCCTGCATGTGCGCGGGTACATAATGCGCCGCCTTGGCCGGACTGCGGCTCGCGCCGACGACGGTGATCGTGTCGTAACGGGTCAGGATCTGCTCGACGATCGCGTCAGTACCGGTCACCTGGCTAACGTAACTCGCGGCCGCCGGTCGACCGGCGCATCACCGGCCGGTCCGGTTTGCGGCGCGCGATGACCTCAAAGCCGTGCGCGGCGAAGATCGATGCGACGCCGGGGAACAGGTTGCCGGTGTGACCAGTCATCTGCGTGTCGACGGGATAGGACTCCACCGCCGGGGCGCCGGCGGCGGACGCGGCCTGAACAGCACCAGCGATCAGCGCTCCCATCACGCCCAGGCCGCGGTGCGTGCGCCGCACATAGAAGCACGGGACCGACCACACCGGCAGATCGTCCACTGGCCGCAGGAACCTCGTCTGGTTGAGCCAGGGCAGGTCGGCGCGAGGAGCGAGCTCGGCCCAGCCGACAGCGATGTCGCCGTCATAGGCCAGCAAGCCGGACGCGGGCGCGCTGGCCGCGAGCTGTCTGCGGTCCTGCCGGTTGAGCTCGCGCTGCCGCTCGTGGTAGCGCGGGCCGAGCCGCCAGTACATGCACCAGCAGCCGTTCGAGGCGCCGGCCTTGCCGAAGAGCTGTTCCAGCGCTGGCCACCGCTCGGGCGTAAGCGGCCGGATCGTGAAGCCCACCGGACATGAGTACCACCGCGGTCCCGCCGGTACGAGCCCGCCCACGAGATCGTCAATCAACTTGACAGTCAAGGATGGCGGCGTTAGCGTCGTGCGGTGACGCCGCGTCGTGAGCTGCCGAGCGCTGACCCGCATGCGCGCGAACTCGTCGCCGTGATCAAAGGCGGCGACTGCGAGCGCCTCGCCCACCTGCTCGCCGCCGATCCGAGCCTGGCGACATGCGTGGTGGTGGAGCCGGACGGCCCCGCTCGGACGCCGTTGCATCTCCTTGCCGACGCACCCGGCGCCCGGCCGCGGGCAACGCGGACCGTCCGCCTGCTCGCCGAGGCCGGCGCCGACCTGAACGCTCCGGCCGTCGGGATGTGGCACGTCGAGGCCCCGCTGCACTGGGCGGCCAGCAACGATGACGTGGTGCTGATCGATGCCTTGCTCGACGCTGGCGCCGACATCGAATGCCCCGGATCATCGATCGGCGGCGGTCCGCCGGTGCAGTCGGCCCTGGGCTATGGCCAGTGGCTGGCCGTTCGCCGTCTGTACGAGCGCGGCGCCACGGTCGGCCTGTCGCACTACGCCGTGCTGGGCCTGGCCGACCGCGTCGCCGAGATCCTCGGCGACGAACCGGTCACCGCGGACGACCTGGACGTAGCGCTCTGGAACGCCTGTCGCGCCGGTGATGTCGTCATCGCCCGGCTGCTCATCGATGCCGGTGCCAGCCTCGACTGGCGCGCACCGTGGTCCGGCGAAACCCCGGCCGACATCGCCCGCTCGGCCCCGCAGGAGCACATGGTGGCCTGGCTCGAGTCCCGCTCCGGCCGTTAGCCGGGCGGGCGCGGCGATGACCGCCTGCCTAGCCAGGCGAGCGTGCACTCGTTAGCCTGGTATCACTGTTGATACCATAGCTTCTATGGCGATGACGCTGCGGCTCACAGATGACGAGGCCCGGTCGCTCCGGCTGCGTGCCGAGCTGGAGGGAAGGCCGATGCAGGAAGTGGCACGTCAGGCGATCCGGGAGTACGTGGAAGGTCACAGCCGGGCTGAACTGCTCGACCGTGTCCTGGATCGGGAACTGCCCAGGTACGCAGAGGCCCTGGAGCGGCTCGGTCAGTGATCTACCTGACGCTGCCGGAACTCTTGCACGTCGCAGAACGGGCCTTGGGCAGCGAGCCGCTCGTCAGGGATATCGGGCTGCTGGAGTCGGCGCTGGCGCGCCCGCAGGCTTCCGCCTTCGGCAGTGATGCTTACCCGGATCTGGACGCCAAGGCCGCGGCATTGCTGCATTCGCTGGCGCGTAATCGCGGCCTGGTCGACGGCAACAAGCGACTGGCCCTGGCCGCCACCATTGCGTTCTATGGTGTCAACGGCCGGCGGCTAGCGCTGTCCAACGACGAGGCTTATGAACTTGTCGTCGCGGTGGCTGCCGGAACGCTTGACGCCGTGGAGGCGATCGTGGGCCGACTGGCCCGGGCCACGGAGCCTTGGTGACAACGCCGTCCGCCGGGCCCTGACTGCGCCCGTCCGAGTCGCTAGCTGCTAGTCCAGCCGGTCACGGGACTCACGGTGTAGCCTGCGGGGGCCGAGACATCAGGCCCCGTCCAGGTCATCCCGCTATCTGACCATGACGAGCCATTCGCCGCCACGGTGACGTTGTCGGCGCTCCCGACGTCGCCGTCAGTGTCGCTGCCGGTACACGTGAACGTGTCTGTCCCGGTGTTCTGGCAGCTGACTGAGATCGGGGCACTATCGGTTGAGTTGTAATCGGAGGCCGGCGCGGCCGAGAGGAACTGGGACTGCTCGTCCGCTACTGACTGCTCGAGCGTAGACGGGGCGAGAAATCCCGTGGTGCCAGGGGCTGCGGGATTAGCCGACGCGGAGCTGGAAGGCGCCGGGGAGCCATTGTTATTCTGCTGAATGTGAATTACGGGCGGCGGGTTTCCGCTGTTGCTGCACCCGGTCAGTGCGATTAGTGCGATGCCAAGCATAGTCAGGGTAGCGAAAATGATTCGTCTCATTTGACTGCCCCCGTCTGAGTTCGGCCGCGTTACACTGCTCCTCCTGCTAGCGGGTTTGTGATGGCGGTCCCGCCGACCCGTTTAGCCTGGTCACAGTCGGGCCGAGTCGGCGCCCACGTGATCAGTCTAGGTTCCGTCGGCGCCACGCGTCAGGGCGCGGGCCTGACAAAGCGGACGGCGTCCGGAAGTCAGGCCTGCTTTAAGTGGCGAGATATAGCCACTACGGGTGAGTGCATTACTTCAGCCGGGACGCCCGAATGATCCTCTAGCTAAGGATCAGATGTCTTGTGATGGAATATCGCACAATCCTTGAAACCGTGAGCTGCAGACCAGTGTGCCGAGCTGGCCCGCAGGGTCGCTCTGTCCGGCAGCGGCTGGTGTCACACTGTTGGCATGCCTGCGCACGATGTGGCCGAGTTCAGGGTCCTCGGGCCACTGGAGGTATTGGCGGGCTCCAGCAGGCTCGAGCTGGCCGGGCTCAGGCAGCAGATCGTGCTGGCGATGCTGCTGCTCAGCGCGAACGGCGTGGTCAGCGTCGGCCGGCTCGAAGAGGCGATCTACGGCCAGGATCTGCCGCCGACCTCACGTACGCAGGCGCTGATCGCCGTCTCCGCGCTGCGAAGGCAACTGGCCGACCGTTGCGACGATGCGGCCATCGTCCGGCGGCCGCAGGGATATTCGCTGCAGATCGGCAACGGGCAGCTTGATTCGCTGCGATTCGCGAGCCTCGTGGCCGGTGCCCGCGCCGCTCGCGACGCCGGGGATCTTGGCCTGGCGGCGGCGAACTACCGCGACGCGCTCCGGCTCTGGCGCGGCCCGGCGCTGGCGGGCATCGACAGCCATCTGGTTCGCGTCGCAGCGACAGGCCTGGACGAGCAGCGGATCGCAGCGATCGAAGACCGGCTGGCGGTGGAGCTGGACCTCGGGCGGCATCACGAACTGGTCGGCGAGCTGTCCGCGCTGGCTGAGGAGTTTCCGCTGCGCGACGCGCTGCGCGGCCAGCTGATGCTCGCGCTCTATCGTTCTGGCCGGGCGGCCGAGGCTCTGGAGGTCTATCAGCAGGCCCGGCGGACGATGATCGACGAGCTGGGCATCGAGCCCGGCAGGGAACTGCAGGAGCTGCAGCACGCCATCCTCGCAGGTGACCCAGCGCTAGATCCGCCCGCCGGGCGGGTGCGGGTCCCGGCCGCACCGCCGGTGCCGCGGCTGCTTCCCGCAGATATCGCCGACTTCACTGACCGAGCCGATGCCGTCGGCCGGATCCATGGGCTCCTGACCGCGGCGGCCGCAGCCGACGCGCAGGTTGCGGTGCCGGTGCTGGCGATTACCGGACAAGGCGGGGTGGGCAAGACCAGTCTGGCCGTGCACGCGGCCCACGGCCTGGCGCCGCAGTTCGAGGACGGGCAGCTATTCGCCGACCTGCACGGAGTCGGCGCGCAGCCGACAGGCCCGGCTCAGGTGCTCGAGCGGTTCCTGCGGGCCATGGGCGTACCCGGCCCGCAGATACCGGACGGCCTGGAGGAACGCGCCGAGGCCTACCGCAACCTGCTGGCCGGCCGGCGCATGCTCGTGGTGCTCGACGACGCGGCGACCGAGAGCCAGGTCGTGCCGCTACTGCCCGGCAGCGGGTCGGCCGCCGTGCTCGTGACCAGCCGCAGCAACCTGGCCGGGCTCGCGGGCGCGACCAGGATCCGTCTTGACGTCTTCGAGGCCAGGCAGTCACTGGAACTCCTCGGCCGTATCGCGGGGACGAGCCGGGTGCAGGCGCAGCAGGAGGCGGCGGCGCAGGTCACCGAGCAGTGTGGTCACCTGCCCCTGGCCGTGCGCATCGCTGGCGGACGGCTCGCCGTGCGACCGCACTGGGACGTGCGGCACCTCGCCGAGCGGCTGGCCGACCAGGCCCGTCGGCTGGACGAACTTGAGCTTGGGGAGCTCGGGGTGCGCGCGAGCATCTCGCTGAGCTACCACGCGGCCGGCGAAGCCGCGCGGCGCCTCCTGCGCCGCCTGGCGCTCCTGGACGTGCCGGTCTTCACCGGCTGGATGAGCGCCGCGCTGCTGGATCAGCCGCCGACCGTAGCGGACGACGTGCTTGACGAGTTGGTCAGCGCGCGGCTGATTGAGCCGGCCGACAGCCGGATGGGAGCGCACAGCCAGTACCGGTTCCATGACCTGATCCGGTTGTTCGCCCGCGAGCGGCTCGCCGCGGAGGAGCCGGCCGCGGAGCAGCGAGCCGCATTGGAACGGGCCCTCGGCGCCCTGCTCTTCCTCGCCGAGAAAGCGCGCAACCGCGATCTCGGCGGCAGCTACGTGTCAACGGATCCGGCCGCACTGCGCTGGCCGCTGTCCGACGCTCTAACCGACCTTCTGATCAGCGATCCGATGGCGTGGTTTGAGCAGGAGCGGACCGCACTGGTAGCAGGGGTGCGGCAGGCCGCCCTGGTCGGCCTGGTCGAGCTGTGCTGGAGCCTCGCTGCGATCTCGGTCACGCTCTTCGAGGCCCGCAGTTATCTCGACGACTGGCAGGACGTCACGGAAGTCGCCCTGGCAGCCGCCCGCGCTGCAGGCAGCGTCCGCGGTGAGGCAGCGACGCTGCACTCCAGGGGGAATCTTTGTGAGGAGCGAGGCCAGCTAGTGCAGGCTCGGCAGGATCTTGACGCCGCAGCCCGGCTGTTCCGGGAACAAGGCGACGATCATAGTTTTGCCCTGGCCGTTCGCCTCATCGCGCTGACTGACCGAATCGGAGGGCGGCTCGAGGCGGCCTCAGCCGGGTTCGAGCAGGCCCTCGCCATACTCCGCCAGACCGAGGATCAGGTGGCGGTGGCATTCGTGCTGCACAACCTGGCTCGAGTCAGGCTGGAGTCAGGCGAGCCTGGTCTGGCCCGCGACCTGCTGACCGAGGCGCTGGCCCTGACCAGGGCCGGGCACGGCCGACGGATCGAGGCGCAGGTGCTCTACGTGACCGGCGAGGCTCAGCTGCAGACGGGAGAACTGGCGGAGGCTGCCGACGCCTTCGCGCAGGCGCTGGCAATTGTCCGCGCCGTGGGCGATGGGGTCGGCGAGGCACATATCCTGCGCGGCGTCGGTCTGGCCGCGCTGCGGCAAGGTCAGCACGACATTGCTCGCGGAGCGCTGGAGCAGGCACTCGAGTTGGCCGACGCTTACAGCATCCCGGTGGCGGTGGGCCGTGCCCGGCTCGGGCTGGCGGAGCTCGCACTCGCCAGCGGCGAGGCGGGACAGACGATCGTCCTGGCCAGCCATGCCTCAGATAGTTTTCGGGACCTAGGCGCACCGCTTGAGCAGGCTCGCGCACTCGCGCTGCTCGGCGACGCCTACCTGGCTGCCGGCGACATCCCGGCCGCCGAAACCGCCTCGGCCCAAGCCACCGCTCTGCGTGCGGGCAACCAGCCGACCTCTGGCGCGCAATTGACTACATAGCGGAACGGGCTTCGCCGTCAGCAGCTGAGTTCGCAGGCCGGGCGGACATCGCGCGGTCAGAGCGGGCAGTTAAAGGAGACGAGTGCATGGTCAGCGAGGAGCATGGCCAGCCTCTTCTGGTTCCTGAGGTCACTGCCGATGATCCGGAGACCAGCGGCGGCCTGGACGGACGGCCGGTTGGCAAGGTGCTGCAGCCCTGGCGAATAGGCTTGCTGTCGGTCGGATTCGGAGCGCTAGGCGCAGCACTGATGCTTGTCGATGACGGCGGCAGCAGAGGGAGTCGTTCCTATACCGGGACGCCGCAGTTCAAGATATGGGTCACCATCATCATTGCCATAGTCGCGTCCTTGCCAACAGTCTGGCGCGTAGGCACCGACCTGCTCCGTCGGCTGGGACTGAACCCGCGACTTGTCTTCAGGAGGCACGCTGCTCCCGTTCTAGCACTGGCCGTCCTCATTGTCGCGGGCACGACACTGGCGGGGATATATGCGCGCGGCAGTGATGCCGCCCCAGTAAATTACGGCCTAGTGCGGGTCGAGATAGTCTACGCAGTCTCCGTGATAGCAGCCGTCCCGGCGTTCCTGACGCAGTGGGAGAGCTACGGCATTCTCGACAGAGTCGACGGCCGCGATGATGTGTATATCGGCCGCATGCTCGGAATCCGGGAGTGTTTACTCTCGGCGCTTGCGACAATCGGCTTGCTGGTAAGTGCCGGAATTCTGGCGGCTGGTGCCGAACGGCAGGCAGCTCTCGCAGATGCTAAATATACCGCGCCGTTCCCAGCAGCGTACGTCCTTATCTGGGGGGTCGCCTTTAGCTCTCTGCTACTCGTGGTCTTCCTCCCACCGTTCCGTCGACTGATCCATCATGCAAATCTCACGATCGATGACATCCTGCCGATCCTGCCTCCACGGGCCGCTGGCTGGCAAAGTCGCCTACAAGAGCGCAAAGACCTCGCGGAGCTCTTGAAGGTCACCGGGAGTCTCCGCGATGTCATCATCTCCGCGGTGCTCGTCGCTGGACCGCTCATCAGCAGCCTGGTCTCGCTTCTCCTGCCGAGCGGGTCTCGGTAACGGCTACCCTGTTGTCGTCCGTCGTCTGCGATGGCCTTGATGCGCCGCGAAGCATCGTCCTGATGACCAATCCTTTTGCTGCCACCGCCTCGGAGCGCGTACTGAGCCGGTGAGCGGCTCTTCTGTACACGTTCGATCCCGCGCTGAGATCGCGCGCCAGCGTCGTTCCCGCCAGCATGGGTGCTGGGATCATCTGATCGCCGCGCCACTGTGGCCGATGCATGGCGCGAACCTGGGCACGTTGCTGCGCACCTGTGACGCGGTCGGCGCATGCCTGGCGGTCCCGCGGCTTCCGTGGGTTCCAGACGCGCTGGCCCGCGGCAACACGCTGCGGCGCCGTCCCTGCATACATTGGACCGGCCGGGACGTCATCGGCTGGCTCGCCAAGCAACGGGCGGCCGGATCATGGGTCGTCGGCGTGGAGCTCGCTGACGAGGCCGTCAGGCTCGCTGACCTGCCCGCCGCGCGCCTGCGCACGGTCGCGGTGCTGGGCCACGAGCAGTCGGGGATCCCGCCCGAAGCCGCTGAACTCCTCGACATTGCCGTCGAGATCCCCATGATCGGGACCGGCGCGAGCCTCAACGTCGCGGTCGCTGGATCACTCGTCCTGTATCGGCTTGCAGGCTTCCTCTGAATCCGCCCGCTGGCGCCGAGGCGGCCTGGCGGCTCTTCGCGTTTACTGTTGCCATGGCTGACTGGGACAAGGTCCTTGACCTCGGCAACGGGCTGCCTGATCGGGAGTCCCGGGCAGACGCTGTGGCCGGCCTGTGCGACGCCTTGCGCTCCCCAGATCCTGCACTCCGCGATGAGCACGCACTTACGCTGCTGGCCAGCTGGATCCCAGGGCTGGACAAGCAGGAGCGCCACGCCCTGGGTGACACCATGGCCGCACGATTTGGCGATGAGGAAATCCAGGCCCGGACGTTCGCGCCGCTCGTCCTCGCGGATATCGTCGCGCAAGGCGAGTACGACCCTGGCTGGCTGGCTGCGTTCGCGGACTGGTATCCGGCCGAGACCGACCTGCGCGGTTATGACCCTGAGCTCGGCTGGCTCCACGCGGTAGCTCACGGCGCGGACCTGCTCGGCGCATTCGGCCAGCATCCGGGCGCCGATCCAGCACCGCTGCTCGGCCTGGCGACTGCGCGGCTTCTGGCGCCCACGAGCTACGTATTCGCGGATCAGGAGGACGACCGGCTCGGATTCGCCATCGGCCGGACTCTTACTCGCGGCGAGTTGACCGAAGCCCAGGCCGTGCGGTGGCTGGAGCCCATAGCAGCCGAACTCGGCGCGAGCCGGCCCGGCCCGGTTCCTGCCTCTGTCTCCAATACGGTGCGCACTCTGCGCGTTGTCTACCTGATTGCCGACCGCGGAGTCCGGCCGCAGTGGAGCAGCGGCGAACCGCAGAAGCCGCGGCACCCCCAAGTGCTCAGCCAGCAGCTGGCAAACGTCCTGGCCCTGGCCGCTCCCTTCACGGGATAGATCAGCCGGTCGGGCCGCAGTCAGGGTTGTCGGTGCCACTAAAGACTCCGGCATTACTCATCGAGGAGCGATACGTTCGGGCCATCGACTTCCCGTCTGGTCCTTGCCAGTCGGGAGCAACCAGGAGGCGACAGTGGCCAGCACAACATCGATGCCCGCCATCACCCACGTTGCGGTCACAGTTACCGACCTCGATGCCAGCAGGGCGTGGTACACAAAGGTCCTAGGCGTCGAGCCTGTGCTCGACGAGGATACTGGCCCCTTCCGGCACGTCGTCTATCTCGTCGGGAACACGCTGCTCGGACTGCATGGCTTCCCCGACCTGGTCAGCACAGAGCCCTTCAACGAGCGCAGGCCCGGACTGGATCACATCGCCTTCGGCTTCGGCAGCCGCGACGAGCTCGCCGAGTGGGCAGTGCGGCTAGACGACCTGGGCGTGGCCCGCAGCGACATCGTGGACGCCAGCTACGGCTCCGGTCTGTCATTCCGCGACCCTGACAACATCGCGCTCGAGTTGTTCGCTGCGGCCGGGTGACCCTGCCGTTTGTCAAGGCGACGAGGACCTTGCATCCGGCGGGTCTGACTCGGCGGCCTGGGCCGATGAGGGGGCGTCGCTGGCGGGGCGGCTGCGCGAAATGCTGCCCGGCGCGCTCAGCGTTCACCACATCGGGTCGACCTCGGTTCCCGGCCTCGCGGCCAAGGACTGCCTCGACATGATGGTGCAGGTGCACGACTTCGGCGGCGACGCGGCGGCGGTGCTGGAGCACCACGGTTACCGGCGGCGCCCCGAGCCGTGGAACCTGCAGGAGATCTCATTCG
>DATHPF010000405.1:0-2431 GCA_035484155.1 Streptosporangiaceae bacterium | reverse complement strand
ACGGGCCGCGGTCGTCAGGCCGAGTACCGTTCCCGAGTGCGTGAGGCGCAGGACAAGCAGCGCCTGGGCGACCGTCTCGACCCAGGTGCCGATCAGGCTCAGCGACTGCCCGGCCACGTACCGCCGGAAGTTCGGCACGCTGAGCGCGGCGAACATCTCCGAGCCGTCAGGGCCGCGCGTCATCGCCGGTGACTGACCCTGCTGTCCGGTCTTCAGCTCACCTGGCTGATGAAGGTGTAGATCACCATGAGGCTGACGAGGACGGCAAAGGCCCGGAGTGCCCATAGTCCGGACGCGACGAATGCGCTGACTGCGGCTCGCGGCACCGGCAGCGACGTCTCGGTCACCAGCTGGCCGTGCTCGAGGTGGATGCCCTGCTCGTCCTGGTTCATGATTTGCGCTCCTGTCGTCTTGCTAGCCGATCAGGCGGGTTGCCTGCAGGAAAGAGTCGATGCCGTAGGCGGCTCCGCAGAGCCCGACGAAGGCGATGACGGTTATCGCGATTGCGTTGGTTGAGCGCTTGTTTGCGTGCTGGCCCATGAGTCCCTTGTCGCTGGCGAGCATGACCATGAAGACAAGGCTGACGGGGAGCAGCACGGTCGCCAGCACGTTGGCGTTGAGCGCGATTGACAGCAGCGGGGCGCCCGGGATGAGGATGACGCCCGCGGCGACCACCGCGACTGCGATGTTGGCCGTGTAAAAGGCGGTGGCGTTGCCGGGCGAGCTATTGAAGCTGTGGGAGACCCCGGCGCATTCGCCGGCAGCGTAGGCGGTGCTGGCGCAGATCGTGAGGATAGCCAGCGCTCCGGCCTCGATGAGCCCCAGCGCGAACACGGTTCCGGCAGCGCTGCCTGCGACATGAGCCAGAGCGCCGGGGAACCCGGCGCCCGCGAACCCCTGGATCCCCGATCCGTGATGAGTGAGCAGCGCCGCCCCCGCGATCAGCGCCCCGACGCCGAAGACCGCGCCCAGCACCGCGCCCGCCGCGGTGTCGAAGCGGCCGTGTTTCAGGTCCCGGACGGTTATGCCCTTGTCGGCGGACGCGCTCTGCTGGAAGAAGATCATCCACGGCGTCACCGTGGCGCCGACGGTCGAGGCCAGCAGCAGAAGCAGGGTGTTGACGTTCCCGCCGGGAAGGGGCACGAAGGAAAGGGAGTGCACGATAGCTCCGGGGCTGGGCCTGACCAGGATCGCGGCCAGCAGGAACAGGCCGTTAAACACGGCCAGGCCGAGAGCGATGCGCTCCCAGCGCCAGTAGCGCTTGCCGCTGAGGCTGAATACGACTAGCGCCAGTCCGAGGGTTACGGCCACCCCGGAGCCGAGATGGAAGTAAGCCAGCCCGACGCGGATGGAGACGAACTCGGCCACGAGAGTGACCAGGTTGGTCAGGGTAAGGTCCGCGGCACCGAACCAGCCCCAAGCGCGTCCGTAGCGCTGCAAGACCAGCGTGCCGTAGCCCCGGTGGGTGACCGCGGCGATGCGCATGCACATCTCCTGGCAGATATAGGCCATCGCGAAAAGTACCGGGATGAACGGCACGAAGAACCCGAGCCCGTACTGCGCGCCATCGGCCGCGTAGGAGATCATGCTCGGCCCGTCGTTCTCGCCGAGCATGGCCAGGATCCCCGGTCCCACAAGCAGCCACAGCAGCAGCCAGCGTCGGTTTTGCCCGCGAGCCCGGTGCACGTGCAGGCGATCGTCCGACCGCCTGGCGTCCTCCCTGGTCACCGGGAGCTGAGCCGGCGCAACGGCCACTGGCAGGCCTGCCGGCCGGAAATCAGCCTGATTTGTGCTGGCTGCCATCCAGTTGCTCCCATCTCATCTGCCCGGCGCCGTGCCACGCCGCTGGTCCCAGCGTGCGCAGGCGTTTATGAGGCGCAGATGAGAGCGCTTGATGACTGCATGCGCCCGCCGCCTGGGCGCTCACTGAACTGGTCCCGCTGCACTCATCTTCATCTCATCTAGGCCTCGCAGGATCAGTCACGCCGCGGGGCAACGACAGCCAACGGCGATCAGAAACAAAGTAGGAGTGACAACCATGGCACAACCGACTCGAACCGATTTTCCGGAGCCGATCCGGGACGGGACGGGCGCGACCATCATGGGCCCCCGCAACGTGGCCCTGGAGCGCCAGAATCCCGATCTGCTTCGCTCGCCCTACACGGACTCCGGCACAATCCCGAACCTGAAGTTCTCGTTCTCGGACGCGCGCAACCGGCTGCTGACCGGCGGCTGGTCTCGCGAAGTGACTCAGCGGGAGCTGCCGATCTCCACCACCCTGGCCGGGGTCGACATGCGGCTCAAGCCCGGCGCCATCCGCGAGCTCCACTGGCACAAGGAGGCCGAATGGGCGTACATGCTCGCCGGCCACGCCCGCATCACTGGCATAGACACCGAGGGCCGCAACTTCATCGACGATCTCGGTCCTGGT
>DATHPF010000404.1:0-4534 GCA_035484155.1 Streptosporangiaceae bacterium | reverse complement strand
GCTGGCGGTGAACTGGTGCTGCAGCGCCGGGAACGCCAGCGTCACGATGCTCGCGTCTAGCTGGCCCATGAAGGCGCCGAAGCAGACCGTTCCCACCGCCAGCCACGGCGCTAGCCGGTGCTCTCGTATCGCCGCTGGCCTGGGGTGCTCGCGGAGCAGCATCACTGCGATTCACCGCTCCGGCGGTCAGCGAGCGGCCATGTCGTGCAGCATAGAAACAAGATCGTTAACCTAGCGGTTTAGTTCTGTGACAGAAGCTAATTTAGTTCTATCACAGAACTTGTTTGCCGCCACCGTGAGGTGCCTGAGCGACGGGGCAGAGCCAGCCGCAGGGGGTCAGCCAGACGCGTCAGTCACCGATGATCTGCAGCAGGAGGCCCTCGTCGTCGGCGGGCTCCTCGAAGATCGACGCCAGGTGCCTGATGGCGGCACCGTCGAGGTCATGTGCGTACGCCGTCGCGCGTGCGTTCCGCTCGCTAGCCTGAGCGATCGCCGTGTCCAGCGGCACCCGTATGTAGTGCAGCACCGGCTCGCAGCCTTGCGCGGTCGCCATTGATGCCCATTCGCGCCGTCTGGCGCGGCCGCTCGTCGAGGGTGAACCTGACCGCCGGCAGGTCGGCCTCGAGCTGGCGGGCGAAGGTCGTCTTGCCGGCGCCATTCAGCCCGGCTAGCAGATGGACCCGCGGCGCGAAGGGGAGATTCCCTGACATGCCCCCATCTTCGCTGGCCGATGCGGCTAACTGTCGGCGAGCATGGCACCAAACAGGCGGGCGTAGCGAAGGAGATGCAGATCGCCGACGTAGTGCTCGCTCACGTAGGCCTGCCCAGCTCGGCCCATCTGGCTGGCTTCGCCCTGGTTGTCGAGTAGCTCGCGTACCGCCGCTCCGAATTCCTCCAGGTTGCGGGGGTCTTTCAGCAGAATGCCGGTACCGTCGGCGATCTGGTCGATGATCCCGCCGACGGCCGATCCGACGACGGGCCGGCCTTTCCACATGCCTTCCGCCACGGTCAGCCCGAAGCCCTCGGCGAGGCTCTTTTGCACGATCACGGTGGCATGCCGCTGGAGCGCGTTGACCATTGCGGCGTTCTCATCGGCATCATCAAGAGGCAGGGTGACCAGCAGCACCCGGGCGCGGATCGCGTCCGGCAGTTCGTGCCACTGGAGCAGACAGTCCCCGAATACCGCGGCACCTTCCGGGTCGTCGGTCACTCCGGCGACCGCTGGCCCGACGAGCAGCAGATATCCGCCGCAGACGGGGGCGACGAAGTCGGCAAATCCGCGCATCACGCCAGCCATGTCCTTGAGCTCATCCCAGCGTGACACCTGAACGACCAGCGGATCGGCTGGACCAGGCCTGTCGTCGCCGGTGATCTCCGCGGCCCGGCTGACCACGCCCGTGCCGCCTGCCCGGCGCGTGAATGACGTGTGCCCGCCCGCCGCGACGCCCGTCAGCACGCCGATCTCGGCCAGGATTCCCAGCACGGTGTCGTCGTCGAGGTATTGGTTCTTGGGGGCGAAGGGATCGATGGAGGGCGGAATGATCGCGACCTGGTCGGCCGGAATCCACGAGGGCACGTACTCGGCCCTGGAGAAGACGAAGCCGCGCGCGGCGGCTAGCTGCGGCCGCAGGAAGCTCCACGCGGCCTCGGTGGCGTCGTTCACCCAGTCCACGCCGATGTGACAGCGCCACGCGACGAGCGCCCCAGCCTCTGCCAGCGGCGCTGCCAGGCCGGCCGTCTGCGGGTCGTGCAGCAGGACCAGGTCTCCTGGCCGTATCAGCTCGACCAGCTCGGTGGCGTTCGCCGCGAGCATGCGCTCGTAGTGGGCGGCTTCGGCCTCCGTCACGGGTCCGCCCGCGTCCTTCCCGTGGATCTGGTTGTGCAGGCGCTTGGTGAAGACAAAGAACTCAGCGTCCCCCGTGATCACCATCCAGCGGCTCCGGATGTCAAAGTCCTCGACGTAGCCGAGCAGCACGTGCAGCATCTCCGCGACGCCGCCCCCGACAGCGGTCGAGCTGATGTTCCAGACCGTACGGCCACCTAGGCGCTGCCGGAACTGCTCGGCAGTCTGGACAAGCCGCTCCTGCCGCGACCGGCCGATCACCGGCTCCAGCTGCGCGACGGGTCGGCGCACTACTGCTACTGATTCCGCCAGGCTCACGCTCGGACCTCCTCGACGACCTGCAACTGCGCGGACGTGGCTCGCTCATGCGCTTAGCCAGCAAGCTCTGGCATACCGCAGCTCAGCCGGATTGAAGCAGAGCCCCAGCAGGTGGTTGTGCTGGCGAGTTGAGGCGGCCGGTCAGGATGCGGGGGCGCTCGAAGTCCCGGCCCTGTCCCTGGCAATACCGCGGCTCAGCGCGGTCTCGAGGTCGACGTCAAGCCAGATGCGGTATTGCCTGCACGCCCTGCGCCTACGAGCCGTTCTCGGCCGCACCGCGGAACAGCTCGGCATAGTCGTAGGCGGCCTCGGGCTTCGCGCGGACGGCCGCGTCGATCATCTTGGCGTCCTCGCCGACGAGGATCCGCCAGGCCCCCGACAGCACCCCGGCCAGGATGATGGTCGCCGCCTCAGCCGCGCTGACCGGCGCCTTGTCCCGGAAGTCGCTGTTCATCCGGACGAGCATCTGGCGCAGGTCACTGGCTGACGCGTCCGCGGCCAGCAGGCCGGCGCGGATCAGGCCGGCCCGCGCGTCGGGCGGGATCAGCTCGTCCACCTGGGCGTCGCTCATCTGCTCGGGCAAGGGCAGGCCGCGAGCGCGGAAGCTGTTCGCGATGATGTCGGTCCCCACGTGTCCTGGCATTACGACGGCGACGCGGGCCTCGGGCGCGTGCGAGCGCAGGTCCTCGATGAGTGCCTCCGAGAAGCCCCGAACGGCGAACTTGGCAGTGCAGTAGGCGGTGTTGGGCATTCCCGGGCCCAGTGACGCCCAGAGGCCGTTCACGCTGCTGGTGTTGACCAGGACGCCGTCGCCGCTGGCGATGAGAAGGGGCAGGAACGCTCGGGCGCAGTAGTACACGCCCCACCAGTCGACGGCGAACGTGCGCTCCCACTCCTCGCGGGAGTCGTTGATGAAGCTGCCGCCGCCGCCCATGCCCGCGTTGCTGAACACCAGGTCGACGTGATCGCTCGCGTGCCCCTCGAGCAACTCGTCGCGGAACCGCAGAACCTGGGCTTCGTCAGAGACGTCGCAAGCGTGGCTAGTGACCCGGACGCCGGGCGGTGCATCCGTCCGCGCCATGGCCGCGACTGCCGCGACAGCGTCGGCGTTCAGGTCGCAGGCCGCGACCGAGCATCCCTGCGCCGCCAGCTGGCGGACAAGCTCGCGTCCCATGCCGGAGCCACCGCCGGTTACCGCCGCGAGCTTTCCAGTGAACGACTCCACAGGCTTGATGGTGACCTGCTGCGCCACTGCTCGTCAACGATCACGGCGACTGTCGGGCGACGACTAGGCCGGCTCGGGCTCCGGCGGCAGGGCCTGCTGGGCGCGATCCCGCTTCAGTCGGCGGAGCACTGGCAGTGCCGCGAAGTAAGACCCGGCCAGGGCGATACCGCCGACGCCGACGTCGATCGAGATCCGGCCTTGCTTGGCCCAGTACACGTCCTTCAGGTCGAGCAGCAGAGCGAACTCATCGACGATCAGCGCCAGCCCGCTTCCGTAGCTGACGGCTACCGCTGGGTGACGCCGTTGCCGCTCGTCGCCGCGGACGGCGAGCGCGCCGACGCCAGACAGCATGCCGATTCCCCACATGTAGTGATGCAGGTGCTCGCCGCCGAGGCTGATATTGCCGAACGGGCCCTTGCCGGCCCGGATGCTGTAAGTCAGCGCGCGCAGCCCGGCAAACGTCGTGGTGAACGCCAGCCAGCTCACCAGGGCGGACCGCTGGCCTTGGCTGAGCTCCTCGCGGTACGCGCGGTGCACAGCGGTAGGCGATGGTGCCAAATTCGTCACACGGCACGCTTACCCGTACCTGCGGGCCCCAATCAGCAGCAGGCGTACGGGGCCGCCGTCGTGCCTCGCGAAAGTCCGCTTAGCCGTGGAGACCATAGAAGAGGAACAACAGGGAGACGAATCCGCCGATCAAGATGCCTGCGGTAGCAAGGCCCGCGCCTCGCTCACCGCGCTCCTGGATCTGTGCATGCGCGATCAGTCCGGTGAAAACGGCGAGTACCGGTATGACTGGCATAAGGGCGATCAACAGCGAGGCGACGGCCATCCTGTTCACCGGACGGTGCTCGGACGCCGGGGAATGCACCGGCAACTGAGGCGCCATGCTGGCCAGCTGGCCGGCGGGCAGGTCTTCGGTGAGCACGGCAAGGTCGCCGTAAGTGCGTGCGCTGAGGGTCTCCCCAACCCGCTCTGCGTATTCCTCCTGGTTCAGCCTGCCTTCGGCAAAGGCCACCTTGAGGACGTCGATGACGCGTTCCCGGTCGGCCGTCGAGGCTCGGATGTGGCTGTGTCCGCTCGGGAGCATTCCATGGCCTGGTTCCAACGGCATCGTTTCCTCCAGCGCCTGGTTGTGACAATCCCTG
>DATHPF010000403.1:0-23312 GCA_035484155.1 Streptosporangiaceae bacterium | reverse complement strand
CGCTGCTGCATCACCGTCGTCCAGTAGGTGCCGAACACGGCGCTGCCGGACCCGGCCGCGAGCGCGCCGGCGGCGACCAGCGGCAACGGGGCGCGCAGGGCCAGCAGCAGGCACGGCAGCGCGTATCCGAAGGTGCCGGCGACGGCAACCAGCAAGGGCCGCCGCGGTCTGCGGCCGACGAGCGCGAGGCCGGTCAGGACCGAACCGCCGGCGTACGAGGCGGCCATCACGCCCCACGCGCCCGCGCCGCCCAGATACTGACGCGCGAGTATCGGGCCGAGCAGCAAGTACGGCGCCCAGGTGAACAGGTTGAACAGGGCGAACTGGACGGTTGTCAGCCACAGCCAGGTCTGCCCGCGGAACTGCGCCCAGCCGTCAGCCAGGTCCCGCCACGGCGACTGAGTGGCCGGGCGAGCGGGCGGAATCGTGAGCAGCGCCAGGCTGACTACGCTCACGCCGAAACTGGCGGCGTCCAGCGCGATGACCACGGCCGGGCTGGTCAGCGCAATCAATATCCCAGCCAGGGCGGGCCCGACTACGGTGGCTGCGGACTGGGCGACGCTCAGCAGCGCATTGGCGTCGGCCAGCTTGTCCCGCGGCGCGATCTCCGCGCGCAGGCCGCCGAGTGCCGGGTTGAAGAAGCCCTCCCCGGTGCCGAGCAGCGATGCGAGCAAGGCAAATAGCCAGATCGGCGGTCGCCCGCCGAGGAGCACGCCCGCCAGCGTGGCCTGCACGGCCAGCCGGGCCGAGTCGGTGATGAGCATGACCGGGCGCCTGCCGACCCGATCGGCCAGTACTCCGCCGCCCAGCATGACCAGCACCTGCGGGACCACATCGGCGGCGAACACGAAGCCGAGGTCCGCCGCGGTACCGCCGCTGTCAAGGACAGCGAACGTCAGCGCGATCGCCGACATCGCCGACCCCAGCAGCGACGCCGCGTAGCCGGCGTAGAAGACACGGAAGTTGCGCTCGGCAAGCGGGCCGAGCCGGCGTCGCCACGAGTTCCCACGGTTCCGAGGATTACTGGGGACGCTGTCGTTAATTACCACGTGCGGAGATTGCGGAATTGATTTACTGCGATTGCCGGCGGCGGTCTTGTCAAATTCAGGCACGCAATTCAGATTGCCAGAATGAGCCGTCGGATAACAATAAGAATCGTCAGCGTGTGCGGCAAACCACCAGGCCAGCGACTTGCTACCGCAGTAAATACGGAATCTCCGCGATACCGCTCGTGCGCTAGAATAGCGCTGAGCCCTCGCGGGCGGTGATTTACTGCAGCCTGCTTCGGGAGGAGCCGAGATGAGCTTGCTAGCGGTAGCCGGCGTTGCGCCGGTCGAGTACGCCGTCGCCGTGGATCGGTACCTGGCAGAGGCCAGGCTCAGCCCAGCCTCCCGCCGCGTGTACCGGATCTCGCTGGCCGGCTGGGCGTGGCCGCTCGTCGGCCGGGAGTGGCCGGACGGCGCGAGCCGCCGCCGGGCGATCCCGCCCGTCGTGCCGCTGGCCTTGCTCGACCATGCTGGCGCCGAGCGGCGGCTGGCCAGCGCGGTGGCCTCGCGACAGCAGCAAGCCGAGGTGCGCACCGTGCACCGGGAACTGTCGGCGCTGCGCAGTGCGATCGGCTGGTGGCGGTGCCGGGAGTGGATAGCGACAGATCCGACCAGTGCGCTAGCCGCCGCAGGCGAGCGTCCCGCCGCGGTGCGGGCACTGACGGACGCCGAGGTCGCCACGCTGTTCCGGGCGCCGGCGAGCCTGCGCGAGCAGGCGCTATGGCACCTGCTCCGGGACAGCGGCGCAGCTGCCGAGACCGTGCTCGGCCTGGACGCCAGCAGTGTGCAGTTGTCCGGCAGGCGCGCACGGACGGCAAACGGCCCGGCGATTGAGTGGAGTGCCCGTACTAATGACCTGCTGGGCTGGCTGCTAGCGGGCCGGCGGTACGGGCCGCTGTTCCGCACTGACCGGCGCGCGCCGGCCAGCACGCCGGACGCGGACACCTGCCCGCTGAGCGGCCGGGGCCGGATGTCCTACCGGCGGGCGGCTGAGATCTTCGCCGCGCACACCCGCCCTCTCGACCTAGCGGGCCGCGGCTGGATGCTGCATCAGCTGCGCCGCGGCTACAGGCCCGATCCGGCTGCCAGCTCCCAGACGGTGTAGGGACGGCCAGGTCCGACTTCCTCGGTGCTGATCACCGCGTCGGCCGGGGCTTCATCGCGGATCCGCCCGGCGAACTCCGCGACCTGCTCCTCGTTGTTCGCGCCGACGACAAGGAACCGCCAGCGCCGCACGACTGAGTAGCCCTCGGCTACCAGCCGAGCCGCGAGCGCCACCGACTCCCGATGCGACGGAAGCTGCACGCGGACCTCGAACAGGGCGACTCCCCCCGTCACCGACTGGCTGGTCTCCGCTGCGTCCAGAGACTTCTGCTCGGCCTGGATCTCGGCGGGCGTGGCGGGCAGTGGCACGTCGGCGGCTTCCCACTCCTCTGCCAGTGGATGCCAGCGCTCGACGGTGTAGTCCGCGTCCAGGCCATGACCGGAGAGCAGATCGCGGACCGACTGCTGGGCGGCCGCCGCGGCGTCCCGCGTGTGCACGTAGAGGAACAGCTCATCCTTGCCGCTGGTGCCGACCACGACCCGGCCGCCGAGGCGCTTATGCACTTCGCCCTCGACCTGGTGGGCGCTCAGGTGCTCGGCTGCCTTGCCCGCCTGATCGCCGGCCCCCAGGCGGACCGTGACCCGCCAGTCGTTGTCATCGGTCGTCGCCCCGTTGCCAGTCGCGGCGTTCTCGCCTGTCAAGGCGTTCTCGTCTGTCACGGCCGAGAGCCTACTCCGCGCACCGGGCTGGGAGACTCCCGGCTCCGGCCCCGCCAGGGGTTGTGCGCCGAGGTTGTTGCGGCGCAGGTTGTTATGGCACAGTGCCCGCATGACCACGGTTACCACCAGGTACGGCATAGTCAGCGGCGAGTCCACCGGCGGCGTGACCAGGTTCCTGGGCATCCCGTATGCGGCCAGCCCGACGGGCCCGCTGCGGTTCAGGGCGCCGGAGCCGCCCGCGCCGTGGGACGGTGTGCGCGCGTGCACCGAATTCGGCGCGACGCCGCCGAAGCCGGACTACGTGGCCCCGTTCGACACGCTGCTGCCTGAGCCGAGTGTCCCCGGCGACGACTGGCTCACGCTTAACGTCTGGACGCGGGATCCGGGCGGCAGCGCGCCGGTCATGGTGTGGATCCATGGCGGCGCATTCAGCAACGGCAACTCGGCCGTCCGGGTGTACGACGGCCACGCGTTCGCCCGTGACGGTGTTGTCCTCGTCAGCATCAACTACCGGCTCGGCGTCGACGGGTTCGCGCTGCTGCCGGACGCGCCGCCGAATCGCGGCCTGCTGGATCAGGTGGCGGCGCTGGAGTGGGTACGGGACAACATCGCCGCGTTCGGCGGCGACCCGGCTAACGTCACCATCTTCGGCGAGTCCGCCGGCGCGATGAGCGTCACTACGCTGCTCGGCATGCCGCGTGCCCGCGGCCTGTTCGGCAGGGTGATCGCGCAAAGCGGTGCTGCGCAGGTGGGCGCCGACCTGCACGATGCTCAGCTGGTCACCGCCGAGCTCAGCGGAGTGCTCGGCTTCGAGGCGTCCGCCGCCACCCTCGCTGACCTGGATCTGGACAAGCTGATCGCCGCGCAGGCGGCCGTCCGCGACGCCCTGGCGGCGGCGCCGGACCCGGCCCGGTGGGGCGCGAGCATCGTGGCGACCTCCATGGCGTTCATCCCGGTGATCGACGGTGAGCTGCTTCCCGTCCATCCGCTGGCCGCCGTGGCGGCCGGCCAGGGGTCTGACGTCACGCTCCTGGCGGGCACGAACACCGAGGAGTTCCGGCTGTTCTTCGTGCCCAATGGGATGGCGGCCATGGTGACGAATGAGTCGCTCCCGGCCTTCCTGGGAGCGCTAGGCATCAGCCAGCAGACCGCTGCCGTGTACCTGGCCAACCGGCCAGGCGCCAGCGCCGGCGACGTCCTGTGCGCGCTCGTGACCGACAGGTTCTTTCGCAACCCGACCTTCGCCGCCGCGCAGGCGCGCCTCGCGGCCCGCGGTCCCGCCCCGACGTATCTGTACGAATTCGCCTGGCAGAGCCCGGTGCAGGGGGTGGGCGCCGCGCACGCCATCGAGATCGCATTCGTGTTCGACACCATTGACTTGCCCGATGCCCAGAGCGCGATCGGCACCGAGCCACCCGCCGACCTGGCTGCCCAGATGCATGCCGCCTGGATCAGGTTCGCGACGACCGGCGATCCGGGCTGGCAGCCGTTCGACGTGAGTTACCCGGTGATGACGTTCGGCGGGCCCGGCGGACCGGCCGTGGTCCTCGACCCGCGCGGCGACGAGCGGATCAGCTGGCCGGACGACGCGAACTGACCGGACCGGGTGACATTACGGGTCCGATCTGGAAACGCTGACCTCAGCGCTGCGTGACCTGAGCGACACTAGAGGTATGGCCCTGATCCCGCGCGAGTACGTCGCCCTCCCGGGCGGCGCGCTCAAGCGGGTTTACAGCATCGAGCAGGCTGACGGCAGCCTGGCCCTTAGTGACCACGAGGCGTGGCTGGCCAGCCGGGCGGCCCGGTGCTCGTGCGGCCGGGTCTGCTGCGGCCGGGGCCGGACCTGCGGTCAGCCCGACTGCATCGCGCGCCTCGCCAGCGTCTAGGGGCCACGGCGCGAGCGGCGGTTCCGCCGACTCCTCGCCTAAGCAGCATGGAGATTCGCCCTCCAGTGAGCTTAAAGCGACATAAACTCGTCAGATCGCACTAAGCAGACGAACATCACCGGGGTAGCCGCATGGACGACCAGCATGCCGTGATCGCGAGCCTGCGAAACGCTGTTGCTGCGCTTCCCGAGGATCTTGCGCTCCGCATGCACCTGGCCAGCCTGCTGCTCGGGGCCGGGCATCGCGACGAAGCGGTGGCGCATCTTGGCGCCGTTTTGCAGGCCGATCCGGGCAACGGTCAGGCCCTTGGCCTCCTCGTCTCGGTCCAGCCCGCTCCTCCCCCGCCGGCCGCCGCAGCCACCCCAGCTCCCGAAGCCACCCCAGCTCCCGAAGGCAGCATCCCCGCGGCCGCCGCGAACCCAGCCGCCCCTGACCCGGCCAAAGCGGACCCAGCCGCCGCTCCGGCGAGCCCGGAACATCCCGAGTTCAACTGGGCCGAGGCCGAAGCCGAGCTGCGCGACGTGCTGCCGCCGATGTTCGTCACGCGCGATGGCGGAGCCGAGCAGACCCAGGCGGCGCGCCCGCGCGACGCTACCGCGGAGACGGCCGCCTTTGACGCCGAGGACACCGGCCTCCGGCTCGCCGACGTGGCCGGGCTGGGCGACGTGAAAGCGCGCCTGGAAGCAGCGTTCCTGGCCCCGATGCGCAATCCCGAGCTCCGCAAGCTCTACGGCAAGAGCCTGCGCGGTGGGCTCCTGCTCTACGGGCCGCCGGGCTGCGGCAAGACGTTCATCGCCCGCGCAGTCGCGGGCGAGCTCGGCGCCCGCTTCATGGCGATCTCGTTCGCCGACGTCGTCGACATGTACATCGGCTCCAGCGAGCGCAACATCAAGGAAATCTTCGACACCGCCCGCCAGAACGCGCCCTGCGTCGTCTTCCTGGACGAGATCGACGCCATCGGCCAGAAGCGGAGCCAGCTGCGCAGCACGCCGATGCGCAGCACCGTCAACCAGCTCCTCCTCGAGCTCGACGACGTCACCGGCGCCAACGAGGGCGTCTTCGTGCTCGCGGCCACTAACCACCCCTGGGATGTGGACAGCGCCCTGCGCCGGCCAGGACGGCTGGACCGGACGCTCCTGGTGCTACCGCCCGATGAGCAGGCGCGCGAGGCAGTGTTCCGCTACCACCTGCGCAGCCGCCCCGTGGCCGGGATCCAGCTGGCGAGCCTGGCGGCGCGAACTGACGGCTTCTCCGCCGCGGACATCGCCCACATCTGCGAGAGTGCGGCCGAGCTGGCCTTGCTCGACTCGGCCCGGACTGGCCAGGTCCGGATGATCGGCCAGGACGACCTGCTCGCGGCGCTTAGCCAGGTCCGGCCTTCGCTGGGCCCCTGGTTCGACTCGGCCCGCAACGTAGCGCTCTTTGCCAACGAGGGCGGCAGCTACGACGACCTGGCGGCGTATCTGCGGCAGCGGAAGCTGCTGTGACAAGGTACTCAGCGGGCAGCGCTGCGAGTGCCTGACAGCCAGGCCGCGGACCTCAGCCGGGCCAGCGTGATGATCGATCTCGGCCGCTACCGCGACGCGGCCAGCCTGCTCGCCGGGGTGCTGGCGAGCTCCCCTGCCAGCAGCCGCGGCTGGTGCCTGCTCTCGCGGGCTCACCTCGGCGACGGGAACGCCCCCGAGGCTGTCGCAGCCGCGGCCAGAGCGAGCGCTCTCGACCCCGCCGACGACTGGCCGTATCGCCTCGTGAGCACGGCACTGATCGGGCTGGGCCAGACTGCTGACGCCGTTCTTGCGGCGCAGGAGGCGCGCAAGCTAGCGCCGCATTTCTGGCGGTCACATGTCTGCCTCGCCCAGGCCGCCACCGCCGACGGCCAGCACGACCTGGCTGCCCAGGCCGCCGAGACGGCGCTGGCTCTCGCGCCCGACGTGGCTGATGTCCATGTCACTGCCGGGAAGGCGGCGCTGAGCCGGGGCGATCTGGCGGCGGCAAGAGCGTGGCAGGAGTCGGCGCTGGCAATCGAGCCGACCCACAGCGGCGCGATCAACGAGCTCGGCCGGATCAGCCTGCGCTCGCGCGACGCGGTCGCCGCCGCGGGCCACTTCCTGCGTGCAGCCAGGACGTCGCCGGGCACTGGCGTGTTCGGCCGCAATAGCGAGCTGGCGCTGAGCCGCATTGCGCTCCGGCTCGCAACTTCGGTCGCCCTGATCGCGGCGGAAGCTGCGTTCCTGGTCCTGGCTGTCCTCACGGGGAACGTGGTGCTGGCGGTCCTGTGCGCCATCCTGGTGGTCGCCATGGCGACCCGAGCAGGTCTGGAGATCCGGCGGCTGCCGCCGGAGGGGCGGCGCCATCTGCTGCGGCTGATATCGGTCCGGCGCGCCCAGCTTGGCCGCTCTATCGGCCAGGCCACCATCGGCCGTGCGACGGCGGCAATCCGCCGCCATGCACGGCATACTCAGGGCGGGAACGAGGCCGCTCGCGGCTAATGCCGTAAGCACGCTCGGGCAGCCGCCAGCTGCGGGGGACCGCGCCCCGCCCGGCGGAGACGGCCCGAGCCGCCTCATTCCCTGCCATCATCCGACGATTCGGCCTCCTCGCCGATATCACCGTCGCGACGGCTAGGCCGCGCACTCCCGGCAGACCGGCTGGCCGCTGCGGTTGTCAGCGAGCTGGCTGCGGTGGTGGACAAGGAAGCAGCTCGAACAGGTGAACTCATCCGCCTGACGCGGAATCACCCGGAACGAGAGCTCCTCGTTTGAAAGGTCAGCACCAGGTAGTTCAAGCGACTCGGCAATATCATCAGGATCGATGTCAATCGCCGTCGAGGACTTGTCCATCCGCCGCGCCTGCAGTTCCTGCAGGCTGTCCTCGGTAACGTCGTCGTCTGTCTTCCTCGGGCTGTCGTAGTCGGTAGCCATCTCGGCCCTTACCCCTCCATCTTTACTAACCTCGTTGCGCGCTTGTAACGCTCGGGACGGCTCGGTTGTGCCCGAATCCGGCGGGGAATTCTGCCACGTCTGGAGGGCTGCTACACCTACCATGCGGCCTTAACTGCAGCGTGTCGGCGGCCCGACCGGCACGATGCATGACATACTGGGGCACTTCGCACCCACCGATGCCGGGCTTGAACCCTTGCGTCACTATTTACTCCCCAGTAACTTCGTTGATTCGGCCCACCCAGATGCACAAAGTGCGTATGGTACGAACCGCATCACAGGTACCTTGCATGCCCTAGCGGAGTCCCCCGGTCCATGCCTCACCCAGCGCCACTGCGTTCCGGTGATCCCACGCGGGTCGGACGGTATCAGGTGACGGGACGGCTTGCGGGGATCCCCTCCGACGATCCGATCTTCATTGGCGCGGGCCCTGATGGGACGCCGGTCGCGATTACCGTCCTGAGCGGCGACTGGGCGCTAGATGCGGCAGCCAGGGACCGGTTCGCGGCCGAGGCCGCCGTGGCCAAGCGCGTCCCTCCGTTCTGCGCCGCCCGCGTCCTCGATGCCGGGCTCGACGGCTCGCGGGCCTACCTGGTCGGCGAGTATGTCCAGGGCCAGTCGCTGCTGGAGCTAGTGTCGGCCGACGGCGTCCGGCGTGGCCAGGACCTGGCCGCCGTCGCCATTGGCATGGCGACTGGCCTCGCCTCGGTCCATCAGGCCGGCCTTGTGCACGGCAACTTCGGGCCGGAGTTCGTGATCATGGCCCCGGGCAAGCCACTGCGCGTCGTGGAGTTCGGGATCACGCCGCCCTACGGCACGGCAACGCCGGCCGCCGACATGCTCGCCTGGGCGCAGACGGTGGTCTTCGCCGCCTCAGGCCGCCCGGCGGCCACCCTCGACGATCTTGACATCCTGCCCGATCACCTGCGCGGCCCGGTGGAGCGCTGTCTGGATCCCGAGCCAGCCGACCGCCCCGCCGCGCGGGCTGTCGTGCAAAGCCTGCTTGGTAGCCAGGACCTGCCCGCCGGCGTACTCGCTGAGGGCTCCAGGCGGGCGGTACGGCCCGCCAGCGGCCGTGATGACGCGACGGGCAGGCCCGGCATAGCCGGGCACCCGGCGGCCAGCAACGGCGCGACGCCACCGTCCGGCATAGACCGGCCGCAGGCGAGCGAGGCGACCGAGCACTCCGCCAGGCGGGCATCGTCGCGGCGAGCCGGCCGCGCCACGACGGATTCAGCGATCCGGCACCCAGGCAGGCGCCGTGGCAGGTGGCTTGTAAGCGGCGCCATCCTGGGACTGATCGTCGTGGCCGCTGTCCTGGCGCATGCCCTCTTGTCCGCCGGCAGCCATCCCAGTAGCGGCCGGCTATCGGCCGATACGGGCGTGACCAGCGGCAGCGCCGTGCCGTCGGCGTCGCCGGCCGATACCATCACCCCGGCCGCGTTCAATGGCACCTGGTCCGGCGTCGTCACGCAGCCGCCAACCGACACCTACAACGTCAAGGTCACGTTCGCCGCCGGGACGACATCAGGCACGATCACCTACGTCGGCTCGAACTTCAGCTGCTCGGGCGCGCTGACCGTCAGTCAGGCGACCGCCGGCAAGCTGGTCGTGAGCCAGCGCATCACCCACGGCCAGTCGGACTGCGAGAACGGCTCGGCGACGATCACGGTCACCGGCGCGAACAAGATCTGGTTCAGCTTCCACAGCGACGGCCCGATCGCGTCGGGTACGCTCGCGCGCCACTGAAACTGCCCGGCCGGTGAGCACCACCGGCCGGCGCTCAGGCGAGCATCCGGCCAGCATCCAGCGATGCCAGGACATCATGCAGTGCGCGGAATAGCTCTGGGTCAGCGGCAATCGTCATGGCCTCGCCGGCTGGCAGGCCAGCGATGCCGCCCATGATGGCCCCGGCTTCCCGCGCGATCAGGCCACCCGCCGCGACGTCCCATTCATGCACGCCCTGCTCGTAGTAAGCGTCGACGCGCCCGGCCGCAACCGAGCACAGGTCAGTCGCGGCCGAGCCACCGCGCCTGATATCTCGCACCCGCGGCAACAAGGCGGCCACAACCTGGCCCTGCGCGGCTCGCTGCGCCGCCTCATAGCTGAAGCCGGTCGCCACCAGAGCGCTGGCCAGCGCAATGCCGGAGTTGCAGGCCAGCCGCTGCGGACCGGCTTGCCAGTCGGACTCCAGCCACGCCCCGCCACCGAGCGTGGCAGTGAACATACTGCGCTGGAGCGGCACGCAGACCACTCCGGCCACCACCTCGCCGTCGACCTCCGCCGCAATGCTCACCGCCCAGTCCGGGAGTCCGTACAGGTAGTTCACCGTGCCGTCGAGCGGGTCGACAATCCACCGCACGCTGCCGTGACCGGTCTGGCCGCCTTCCTCGCCCAAAATCGCGTCCCCGGGCCTGGCGGCCAGCAGCCGGTCCCGGATCAGCTGCTCGGCAGCCCGGTCCAGCTGCGTCACTACGTCGGTCGGGCTGGACTTGACCTGCACGACAGCGGCCTGGCTGTGCCGCGCGAGCAGCAGGTCAGCCGCCTCACGCGCGACTGACCTGGCGAGCTCGGCCAGCTCAGGCGCGGCCGGCGAGGCCAGGCTGCCCGGCCGGTGTTCACTCATCGGGGCTCGCTCATCGGGCTCGCTCATCGGGGCTCGCTCATCCGGTGCTTGCTCATCGGGCCGCCAGCCTGCCAGGAGGCCCCCCGCAGCAGCCCGCCGGGCACGCGTCGGGGCCCGGGCCAAGCGCGCCGAGTGCGAGCGGAGCCGTCCCGTCGAGCCGCTCGCAGACCAGGTCCGTGATCATCGATACGAACCGGGGATCGGTACCCGGAGTCGACGCCCTGGCAAACGCCAGCCCGAGCCGCTGCGCGGTCTCCGCCGCCTCGACGTCGAGGTCGAACTTGACTTCCATGTGGTCGCTGACGAAGCCGATCGGCACGACCACGACCCCGGTGGACCCGGCGGCTGCTCGCTCGGTCAGCAGGTCATTGATGTCAGGCCCGAGCCACGGCACTGACGGCGGGCCGCTGCGGCTCGAGTACGCCAGCAGCCACGGGCGCTGATAGCCGATCTCGGCCGCGACCAGCCGGGCTGTCTCCGCCAGCTGAGCCTGGTAAGCACCGCCGGCCGGGCCGCTGACGTCCGCCATGCTGAGCGGGACGCTATGCGCCGTGAAGATCAGGTCGAACTCGCCGCCCGGGCCGGCCGGCAGCGACCTGACCGCCTCGGCCGCCGCTGCGGCAAACGAGCCGATATAGCCCGGGTGATTGAAGTACTGCCTGATCTTGTCCACTTGTGGTGCGGCGGCGCCGACCTGCCGCCGGGCAGCCTCGATGTCGCCGAGGTACTGCCGGCAGCTCGAGAACGAGCTGTAGCCCGAGGTCACGAAGGCCAGCGCACGAGTGACGCCATCGGCCGCCATGGTGGCCAGCGTGTCGGGCAAGTATGGCTCCCAGTTGCGGTTGCCCCAGTACACGGGCAGGTGCACGCCTCTGGTGGCGAAGTCTTTCGCCACCGCCGCGATCAGCTCGCGGCATTGCTGGTTAATCGGGCTGACCCCGCCAAAACGGTAGTAGTGCGCAGCTACGCTCGCCAGCCGCTCAGCCGGGATATTGCGCCCGGCCGTCACGTTCTGGAGGAACGGGATCACGTCAGACCGCTGCTCCGGGCCACCGAAGGAGACCAGCAGGAACGCGTCGTAGGGGGCCATGCGTCTATCCAACCAAGCCTGAGCCGCTGCTGCGCGCGCTGCCCGCGGTTAGGCGGGGTAGTCCGCCGCGTACTCGGCGGCGAGCCCGAGCACCTCGTTGACGTACCAGGTGGCGTGGTTGTAGTCGAAGATCGCGTTGGACAGCGACTGGCCGCCCGCCGCGGCGCCGTCTGCGCAAAGCAGCCGGGCGGCGGATGGCACTGCGTCGTACGGATTCATCACGTCGGGCGCGCCAGTCTGGCCGAAGCCGTCGATGCCCCAGGTCGCCCACGTTGATGGCAGGAACTGCATCGGCCCGAGCGCGCCCGCGGTGGACGGACCCATGTTGGTCCCATCCGCACTCTCGATCTGGCCGATGGCCGCCAGTACCGTCCAGGACAGGCCGGGGCAATAGTCAGCCGCCGCGGCCTGGAAGAGCTGGATGTAGGTGGTCGGCATCGTTCCGGACGGAACGGTCGTCACTGGCAGCTGGTTGCGGAGCTCGTCGATCCGGCCGCTCGGCCCGAGGACCTTGGAGACCTCGCTGGTCAGCGTTGCCATGCTCACACCGGGCGCGCTAATGAGGCCGGCCGCCTGGCGGACCAGACCGAGGCGCGCCGAGGTCGCCTGGTTGACGAGCAGGCCGACGCCGGACAGGCCAAGGCTGGCCGCCATCCCGTACCTGACGACCTTTGCGGAGGCGCCGACCAGCTGGTAATCGCCGCCAGGCTGGAGTGCGAGGGACTTGGCCGTGGCGGATCCGGCGACGAACTCACCGTCGGCCAGCGCCGTCCAGACGGCCTGGTTCGACGCCGTCTGCAGCGGCACCCAGGACCTGAACGTGTCCGGATTGACGCCGATCACGCTCACCGGCTGACCGCCAGCGGTGATCTGGGCGCCGTCAAAAGTGATCATGTTCCGGACGCCGCTGATCGCGCGCAGACGGGTGATCTGGCCCGCTGTCAGCCCCTTGGGCGCGACGATGAGCAGGTCAGGCAGGATGATCTGGCGAAAAGCGCTGGCTCCCGCTGCGGCACTCCCTGCCTGCCCAGACCCTGCTTGCCCAGACCCTGCTGGCGCGGAGAGTGCCGCCTGACTTGCACCGGCTGGCTGCCCCGGACCGGCCATGGCCGGATCGGCTGCCGTCGCGCCGTTGTCCGCGATCTTGATGCTATTTCCGGCGGCGTCCGCCGCGTGACCTGCGTACAGCGCGAAGGAGACCACGGCTAGCGTGGAGACGGCGGCAATGCACAGGACCAGGCGACCGCTGCCGCGCCCGGCGCGAGGAACCTCGGCTGGGCAGGCGCTACCGGCTGCAGGCTGGCCGTCAGCCGCAGCTCGCCCGTGAGCCCGCCCCAGGAACCGTCGCATAACCCAACTACCCTAACTTCCCGACTCGTCGGGCACAGGAGGCATGCCCGCGAACATGCCGTTAACAACATTCGACACCGGCGGCTGAATCACCTGGCCAGGACTCAGCACGGCTGGTCCTACCCCGCCGGCCGCCAGCGCTACCTGCGCCAGCGCAGCCCTGCCTGCCCATGTTGCTAGCGCAGGCCGGTCAGCCCCGCACGGTACGGTCAAGGCGGAGGTTCCCGGCCCGATGACCCAAGTTCCCGCCGGGCTTGAGGCCGCCCACGGTGAGCCAGACGAGCCAGCAGGCGACGACAGCCAGCGCACAGGCACTAGCTACCTAGCCTTGCTGCGGCTGCCTGGCGCCGCCCGGTTCTGCGTGACCGGCATGATCGGCCGGGCCCCGATGGCCATGTTCGGACTTGGCACCGTGCTGCTCGTCGCAGCGACCACCGGCCGGTACGGCCTCGCCGGATTGGTATCCGCAGCTGGCTCGATCGGCTACGCGGTCGCCGCACCGCAGGTCGCCAGGCTCACCGACAGGTTCGGCCAGCAGCGTGTGCTCCGGCCGCTGGTGGCGGTCTTCGCCGCCAGCAGCGTCGTGTTCGTCACCTGCGCCGAACTGCACCTGCCGATCTGGGTGCTGATGATCTCCGGCTTCGTCGCCGGGTCGTCGATGCCGTCGCTCGGGTCGATGGTCCGGGCGCGATGGAGCGCCCTGCTTGACGGCACGCCCGCGCTGCACTCCGCGTTCGCGCTCGAGTCCGTGGTCGATGAAATGATCTTCGTGGTCGGCCCGGCGCTGGTGACAGTGCTCGCCACGGCGCTGCCGCCAGCCGGGGTCGTGCTCTGCGTAGTGCTCTCGGTGACCGGGACGCTGCTGTTCGCCGCGCAGCGCCAGACCGAGCCGCCGACTCGTCCGCCGACTCGTCGGCCGGCTCGCCTGCCCGGCGCCAGCCGCGTCACCCTGAGCAGCCGCCTGCCCGCTCCGGGCCTGCTGACGATGGCGCCGCTCTACCTGTTCCTGGGCGCGATGTTCGCGTCCATCGACCTCAGCACTGTCGATTTCGCCCAGCGGCAAGGCCACAAGCCGCTAGCCGGCTTCGTGCTCGGCACTTACGCATTCGGCAGCGCCATCGGCGGTCTGTGGTACGGGTCACGATCGTGGCGGATGCCAGTCCAGCGCCGGTTCGCGCTCACGCTAATCCTGACCGTCGCGGGCGTGGCGACCTTCTGGGCTCAGCCCAGGCTCATTACGCTCGATGCGGGGATGCTGGTGGCCGGTCTCACGATCTCTCCCACCCTGATCGCGGGCTACAGCCTGATCGAGCGGCAGGCCTTCGCAGCGCGCCGCACCGAGGCGATGACCTGGCTGTCGTCGGCGATTTCGGTAGGCGTCGCGATGGGCTCGGCGGTGTGCGGACGGATCATTGATGACGCAGGGCCACGCTGGGGTTACGGATTCGCTGCCGGCTGCGGCGTGATCACTGTCACCATATGCCTCGTGGGGCTGGGGAGGCTGGGTGAGACGTCTGATACCGAAGCGGCAGAATTGGTCAATGAGCAGTCATAGCGGATCTGCGGGGCTGACCTGGCGGAACTGGGCAGGCAACGTCACCGCCAGTCCTCGCCGCGTCGCCTCGCCTGGGTCGGCTGCCGAGGTAGCCGCCGAGGTCACGCGCGCGGCTGAGGACGGCCAGACGATCCGCATGACAGGCAGCGGCCACTCCTTCACGCCAACGGCCGTCTGCGACGGAGTGCTCCTCCGCCCGGATCGGCTCGCCGCGATCAGGTCCGTGGACGCCGCCGCCGGCACGGTCACGGTCGAGGCCGGCTGCCCGCTGCACGTGCTTAACGCCGAGTTGCTGGCGCGCGGCCTGTCCCTGGCCAACATGGGCGATATCCAGGTGCAGACGGTGGCCGGCGCCACCCAGACCGGCACGCACGGCACCGGCCGCGACATCGGCGGCATGGCTGCCCAGGTAGCGGGGCTGGAGCTGGTGCTCGCCGACGGCCGCATCGTCGCCTGCTCGGCGGACGCCCCGGACGGCGGCCTGACCGGTCCGGACGGTGCCCCCGCTCCGCTGCTCGACGCAGCACGCGTGGGCCTCGGCGCGCTCGGCATCGTGACCGCGGTGACGTTCCGCGTCGTTCCCGCCTTCTTGCTCGAGGCACGGGAAGACCCGATGAGCTGGACCCAGGTACTCAGCCACCTCGACGAGCTCACCGCCGACAACGAGCATTTCGAGTTCTACTGGTTCCCGCATAGCGAGGGCTGCCTGACCAAGCGGAACAATCGCAGTGACGGTCCAGCCCGGCCGCTGCCGCGCTGGCGGTACCTGCTCGACGACGAGTTCCTGTCCAATTCTGTATTCAGGCTGACCAACCAGCTCGGCCGCCAGATCCCGGCCGCGATCCCGACCATCAACTCGGTAGCAGCCAGGGCGCTTGGCTCTCGTACCTACATCGACGCGGCATACCGGGTGTTCACCAGCCCGCGCCGCGTCCGGTTCAAGGAGGAGGAGTACGCCGTCCCGCGCGCCGCGCTGTCCGACGTGCTCGCCGAGGTGCGCTCGCTGTTCCGCCGGCGGGACTGGCGGATCAGCTTCCCGATCGAGGTGCGGGTCACGCCGGCTGATGACGTCTGGCTGTCCACGGCGTACGGGCGCGACAGCGCCTACATCGCCATCCACGTCTTCCACTCCGCGCCGCATCAGCAGTACTTCGACGACGTTGAGGCGATCATGACGTCAGTCGGCGGCAGGCCGCACTGGGGGAAGATGCACACGCGCGACGCTTACTACCTCAACGGCGCCTATCCGCGCATGTCACAGTTCGTCGCGTTGCGAGACCAGCTCGACCCGGACCGCCGGTTCGGCAACGCCTACCTGCGCCAGGTGCTCGGCTCCTGATCACCAGCAGGCGCGGCCGCCCCACTGCGGCCGGTGAGCGACAATTGAGTACGTGCGATTCCTCAGCGAGCCAGCCCACGATCTGACCTATAGCGACGTCTTCCTCCTGCCCAGCCGGTCCAGCATCGGCTCCCGCCTCGATGTGGATCTCACGACCACGGATGGCAGCGGCGCGACAATCCCGGTCGTCGTCGCGAACATGACGGCAGTGGCCGGGCGCCGGATGGCCGAGACCGTCGCGAGGCGCGGCGGCATCACCGTACTGCCGCAAGACATTCCCGTTGATGTCGTGGCTGAGGTGATCTCCTGGGTTAAGTCGCGCGATCTCGTACATGACACGCCGCTCACGCTGGGGCCGACCGCGACCACCGGTCACGCGCTCAGCTTGCTGCCCAAGCGCGCACACGGAGCCATCGTCGTGGTCGACGACGACGGCAAGCCGATGGGCGTGGTCACCGAGGCGGACTGCACCGGTGTCGACCGGTTCACGCAGCTGGGCCAGGTGATGTCGACAGAGGTGCTGGCGCTGCCTGCCGGCACCGATCCGGAGCGCGCCTTCGGGCTACTGCACGGCGGCCGCCACCGCGTCGCGCCGGTCGTGGACGCGGCCGGCCGGTGCGTCGGCATCCTGACCCGCACGGGCGCGCTGCGCGCCACGCTGTACGAGCCCGCCGTGGACAGCCGGGGCCGGCTACGGATCGCCACGGCCCTCGGCATCAACGGAGACATCGCCGGCAAGGCCAAGCTGCTGCTTGACGCGGGCGCGGACCTGCTCGTGGTCGACACCGCGCACGGTCATCAAGACAAGATGATCCAGGCGCTGCGGGCCGTCCGGGAGCTGAGTCCCTCGGTGCCGGTTATTGCGGGGAACGTGGTCACCGCCGCCGGTGTCGCTGACCTAGTCGAGGCCGGCGCCGACATCGTCAAGGTCGGTGTCGGGCCCGGCGCCATGTGCACGACAAGGATGATGACCGCAGTCGGGCGGCCGCAGTTCAGCGCGGTGCTTGAGTGCGCCGCCGAGGCTCGCCGGCTCGGCCGCCACGTATGGGCCGACGGCGGCGTCCGGTACCCGCGCGATGTCGCGCTGGCCCTAGCCGCCGGAGCGTCGAGCGTGATGATCGGATCCTGGTTCGCCGGCACCAGCGAGTCGCCCGGCGACATCTTCCGGGATGCGGATGGCCGGCAGTACAAGGAGAGTTTCGGCATGGCCTCGGCCCGCGCGGTCCGCCTCCGCGCGGCGGCGGACTCGCCGTTCGAGCGGGCCAGGAAGGAACTGTTCGAGGAAGGCATCTCGTCTTCGCGGATGTACCTGGACCAGCAGCGACCCGGCGTCGAAGACCTGCTGGATGCCATCACGGCCGGCCTGCGCAGCGCCTGCACTTACGCTGGCGCTGACAACCTCGACGCCCTGCATGAGCGCGCTGTCGTCGGAATCCAGGGCGCCGCCGGATACGCGGAAGGCCTACCGCTGCCAGCTGGCTGGTAACGCCCCGACGCGCTCCTCCCCCGATCCGATGGGGCACCAGTTACCTACTGCTGCCCCTCTAGGGGCACCAGTAGCGAACTCGTGCCCCATCAGCTGGCAGGGCGTGCCGCGGCTATAAGGCGATTGGCAGTGATTTAGCGCGTCATACCGGTCTACGCTGTGTACGCCCCTCTAGATCGACTGGAGCGTCATGCGCCGCGCCCGCCTCACCTCCGCGCTCGCAGCCGCGGTATGCGCACTGGCCGCTGTCCAGGTCGGCGGTCTCCCGTCCGCTCAGGCGTCTCCCGTCGCCCAGGCCGCGCCAGCCGGAGTGGTGGCCGCCGCCGGCGAGCTGATCAACGCGACGACGGGCCAGCGGATGTGGAGCCGGGACCTCAACGTCAGGCTGCCCATCGCGAGCCTGACGAAGGTCATGACCGCGCTGGTGGTGCTGGGCGACGGCGACCTGAACAGGAAGATCAGGGTGACCGAGGCGGCCGTTCAGTACGCCGTGACGAACTTCGCCGGCAGCGCCGGGCTGCATGCCGGCGACGTCCTCACCGCCCGGCAGTTGCTCGAGGCCATGCTGCTGCCGTCGGGCGCCGACGCCGCCTACCTGCTGGCGACCTCCTACGGCCCTGGCCGGCCCGCGTTCGTGCGCGCGATGAACGCCAAGGCGCGCTGGCTCGGAATGACGCAGACTCACTTCGCTAACTTCGATGGCCTCCCCTGGCCCACGCCAACCGCCACCTACTCCAGCCCGCGCGACCTGCTGGTCATGGCCGAGGCGGCGATGAAGAGGCCGAACTTCGTGGCCATTGTCGGCCAGCGCAGCTACCTTGTCCGCGCCACCAGCCAGAACCACCGCTACTACTGGACGAACACCGACCTGCTGCTGGCCAGCTACCCCGGCGCGATCGGCATCAAGACTGGCTTTACCACCGCCGCGGGCTACTGCCTGCTCTTCGACGCCAGGCGCGGCGGTACCACTTTGATGGGCGTCGTACTGGACAGCACGGACACCGACGCCAGCATGCGCTTCACAGCCGCCGCGCGCCTGCTGAACTGGGGCTTCGCCGGCCGCTAGGCGACGGCGTTGGGGCTGGCCGCGACCGTCGTCGCCGCCCGCGCCCAGGCGCCGATGCGGTCGATAAGCGCGGCACTGACTGCCGATTCTGCGTGCCCAAGGCCCGGCACGATCCAGAGCTCCTTGGGCTGGCTGGCCGCCTCGAAGAGCTGCTCGGCGTGGTCTGCGGGGAAGTACTCGTCCCGGTCACCGTGCACGATGAGCAGGGGCGTCGGCGCGATCAGGGCGGCCGCCTCGGCAGGCGGCAGCGGGACCGGGTCCCATCGGCCCTGACTGATCCGCGTATTCATGAACCGTTTCGCGAGCATGCGTCCGATCTTGTGCTCCACCGCCCAGTGCACTCGTCGCATGGACGGCGTACCGCGGTAGTACCACCGGCCGGGTCCGCTCACGGACACGGCCGCGTCGACGCCGCCGATCAGGCCAGCGTGGCGCAGCACGATCGACGCACCCATCGAGAAGCCGACGGTCACGACCTGCCCGTAGCCGAGATCACGCATGTACCGCACGGCCGCGTCGACGTCGTTGATCTCCTTGTCCCCGAGCGTGGTAGCCCCGCCGGACCGGCCATGCCCGCGGAAGTCGAAGGCCACCACCCCGCCCTGCAGGTTGAGCCTGTTGGCCACCCGCCAGAGGTGCGGCACCTGCCAGTTGAGGGTGAAGCCGTGCGCGACCACGAAACCCAGGCCACGGTCGCCGGCGAGGTGAACCGCCTCGATCGGCACGCCATCATCGGTCACCAGGGTCTCTGCCTTAGCCACGGGCTTGGTCATGCCCCTATTCTGCGGGACGATTCTCGCGGCGTGACTGCGAGGTCTTCCCTGGCTGCGGCAGGCTGGTCCTTGCCCGGAGTGCCCCCTGCCGCCCTGGAGATGATCATGGGATTGCTCGACCAGCTCGTCGCCTCCATCCGGTCCGCTGCGATCGACGTCATCGATCTGACCGCCAGGCTTGAGTCCACGACCCCGGTGATCCAGCTGCCGCCACCCTTCGCCAACACCCTTCCCTTCGCGCTGCGCGAGGTCAGCCGGTACGACGAACGAGGTCCTGCGTGGTACTGGAATGACATCAGCACCGGCGAGCACACCGGGACGCACTTCGACGCACCAGTGCACTGGATCACCGGCCGCGACGGCGAGGACATCTCCGAGGTGCCAGTGAGCAGCATGATCGCGCCAGCCGTCGTGCTGGACTTCAGCAAGGAGGCGGCAGCGGACCCGGACTTCCTGCTGGAGCCAGGCCACATCAGGCAGTGGGAGTCGCAGCACGGGGCGCTCCCGGCCGGCGGCTGGCTGCTGTACCGGACCGGCTGGGACGCCCGATCGGATAGCCAGCAAGCCTTCCTCAACGCCAACGAGACGGGGCCGCATACGCCGGGCGTCTCTGTCGAGTGCGCCCGGTGGCTGGCCGACGAGGCTCCGATCATCGGCATCGGCGTCGAGACCGTCGGCACCGATGCGGGCACGGCGCACTCCTTCGAGCCGCCGTTCCCATGCCACTCCGCACTGCTCGGCGCCGGCAAGTACGGGCTCACACAACTGCAGAATCTCGCGGCGCTGCCGCCGACCGGGACCGTCGTGCTTGCCGGGCCGCTGCCGATCGTCGGCGGGTCGGGCAGCCCGGCGCGCGTGCTCGCCCTAGTCGAGCGCTCCTGATGCTCGTCACCGACGCCATTGCCAAGACACTGACAGGCCTAGGCGCCGACACGGTCTTCGGCGTCGTCGGCAGCGGCAACTTCCACGTCACTAATGCCCTCATCGCGCACGGCGCCCGGTTCGTGGCCGCGCGACACGAGTGCGGCGCGGCGAGCATGGCGGACGCGTGGGCCAGGATCGCCGGCCGGCCCGGGCTAGTGAGCTTGCATCAGGGTCCAGGTCTCACCAACGCGCTGACCGGCATCACCGAGGCGGCCAAGAGCCGGACCCCGATGCTCGTACTCGCCGCCGACGTCAGCGCGAGCGCGGTGACGTCGAACTTCCGGATCGACGTCGCCGCCATGACCGCGGCAACGGGGGCGACTCCCGCACGCCTGATGTCGCCCGTCTTCGCCATCGACGACGCGGTGCGCGCGTACCGGCTGGCCCGTGACGACCGCCGCACTGTGGTCCTGGCCCTTCCGCTCGACGTGCAGGCAGGTGAGTGCACCTGGCCGGGCGCGCCGGATCCGGGCGGCGCGGTCGCCCGCCCGCCCTCGGACCGGCAGGCGGCCGAGGTGGTGAGCGCGCTCGCGGCGGCGGCCAGGCCGGTGTTCATCGCCGGCCGCGGCGCGCGCAGCGGGACCGGCAGGGCAGCCCTGGAGAAGCTCGCGGACGGCTGCGGCGCGCTGCTGGCTACGTCGGCCGCGGCCAAGGGCCTGTTTCGCGGCAGTCCGTGGGATCTGGATGTCAGCGGTGGCTTCGCCGCGCCGATCGCCGCTGAGCTGATCGGCGGCGCAGACCTGATTGTGGCGTGGGGCTGCTCGCTGAATATGTGGACGACCCGCCACGGCAACCTGATCGGACCGCAGGCCAAGGTGATTCAGGTCGACTGCGATGACAAGGCCATCGGCAGGCACCGCCGAGTCCAGCTCGGGGTCGTCGGCGATGTGGCGCTCACCGCGAACGCCGTCGCCGCTCTACTCGACCAGGAGGGGCCGGTGGCGTCGCAGGCCGGCGACGCTGAATCCGCCGGCCGGCCAGCGGCCGGATACCGGTCGGCTGCGCTGCGGGAGCGGCTGGCGGCGGAGGTCCGGTGGCGCGACGTCCCGTTCGACGATACGAGCAACGGAGATCGAATCGATCCCCGTTCCCTGACTATCGCGCTGGATGACATGCTGCCGGCCGAGCGGACCGTCGCCGTGGACTCCGGCAACTTTATGGGTTACCCGAGCATGTTCCTGTCGGTGCCTGACCAGGACGGCTTCTGCTTCACCCAGGCCTACCAGTCGATCGGGCTCGGGCTCGCCTCCGCGATTGGCTCGGCTATCGCCAGGCCGGACCGCCTGACAGTCGCGGCGCTCGGCGACGGGGGCGCGCTGATGGGCATCAGCGAGCTGGAGACCGCCGTGCGGCTCGCGCTGCCGATCGTCATCGTCGTCTACGACGACGAGGCGTACGGCGCGGAAGTCCACCACTTCGGGCCGGACGGGTACCCACTCGATACGGTGCGGTTCCCGCCGACGGACCTCGCCGCCATCGCGCGCGGCTATGGCTGCACGGCGGTGACGGTACGCGCACCCGGGGACCTCGGGCCGGTCCGCGAGTGGCTGGCATCCGAGCCGACGCGGCCCATCGTGATCGACGCCAAGGTCACCGCGGAGCGCGGCGCCTGGTGGCTCGAGGAGGCGTTCCGCGGCCACTGACCTCGCCACAGCCGGTAGCCGCGAAGCGCATCGGCTCCGCGGCTACCGGCTGGGGTGGGCTGTCCTACGCCCTGTGCAGCCCTCCGTCAGTCACTGACCACCTGGTGCCGCTCGAACTGGCCGTCGGGTGTGCCGTCGCCGACCATCTCCGGCGCCACGTCGGGCTCCTCCTCTGGGTAGGCCACCTCGCCGTGCACCATGATGTCCCCGGCCTGCAGCTCAGCGTCCGTCATGCGCAGCGGGGTGAAGAACTTGATCACGCGCAGGATGACGTAGGTAACTAGGGCATCCCAGATGATGACCGTCAGGGCGGCCTCGGCCTGAATCAGCAGCTGCTTCGGGTGGCCGTAGAACAACCCGGACGTGGTGATGTCGGGGTTCTTGCCGAGGCCCAGGTAGACGATCAGCTTAGGATCGGCCAGCAGGCCCACGAGCAGGCCGCCGAATAGTCCGGCGAAACCGTGCGTGTAGACCACGCCCAGCGCGTCGTCCACCTTGTTGAACGGCCAGACCTTGCGCGGCAGGTAGCCGAAGAGTATCCACACCAGGCCAGAGACCACCGCGCCGATGACGATCGCGCCGACGCCGTTGACGTAGCCTGCCGCAGGGGTGATGCCGACCAGGCCGCAGATCATGCCGTTGACGGCGCCGATGAATGTCGGCTTCTTGCTCTTGCCGAAGCTCATGTCCATGATGACCCAGGTCATCATGGCCACGGCGGTGGCCAGGTTGGTGTTGACCACAGCCGCGGTGGCATCCGCGCCAGCGAAGTACGGGTCACCGCCGTTGAAGCCGTTCCAGCCGAGCCACAGAATCCCGGCACCGACCGCGATGAAGAGCAGGTTGTTCGGGACTGCCTTCTCTCGGTCACGGGCGAGCCGCGGCCCGACCATGGCCGCTGCGACGAAGCCGGACACGCCAGCCGCCAGGTGGATGACGTAGCCGCCACTGAAGTCCAGCGCGCCCTTACCGGCCCAGTAGCCGCCGCCCCAGAGCAGGAAGGCGTTCACCGTGTAGGCGAAGGTGATCCAGAGCGGCACGAAAATCAGCCAGACCTTGAACTTGATCCGGCCGACGACGCTGCCGATAAACAGGATCGGCGTAATCGCAGCAAAGACAAACTGGAAGTAGACCAGCGAGCCTTGCGGGAACCTGAACTTCGGCATGAGTCCGTTAAGCAACGGGATATCTGCCTGGTTCTGCTCTCCGCCCGCACCGACCACAGTCCCCGGCTTGCCGATGAAGGTATGTATCCACGGCTGGCCGAAGCCCATCTTGAAGGCCCACAGTACCCAGACGATCAGGGTGAGGCCGAAGGCAGTGAACACCATCAGCATGGTGTTCACCGCCCATTTGCGCTGCACGATCCCGCCATACAAGACTGCTAGCGCAGGGATGCTCATCAGTCCGACGAGCGTTGCAGCTGTCATCTGCCAGGCGTTATCGCCTGAGCTCAGAAAGCTTGCGTAGGGGTTCACTCTCCGCCTCCAGGGCTGAAGCGAAGGGCTGCCGGGTAGCCAGGCGTCGATGACCAGCACGGTCCCAGCCGACCTCTTCGGTTCGGTCAGGTACGGTTCCATGTGTCCCACGCGATGATTTCCAGCAAGTTTCGCGACCGTTACGCCGGCCGCACAAGGCGCCCTGAGGCCGCCTGCATTGTTAAACCTTTGTTTCGGGCCGCCCAGCAACCCGGCACCACGTCACCCGGCCGTCCGGACTGGAGATCGTCCCCCAGCGCTCAGCCAGCGCGTCGACGAGCAGCAGTCCGTAACCATGCTCGGCCCCATCGGCGGAGATGGCCGACACACGCGGCTCCGACGGCCCG
>DATHPF010000402.1:0-17755 GCA_035484155.1 Streptosporangiaceae bacterium | reverse complement strand
TCCGGCGTCGCCTCCATGACTAACCAGGTCAACGCCGGGCAGCGCAGGTGGTCGGCGGCCTTTCAGCTTGTCCGGGCCGCGATCTCCCGGGCCAGCTTGACGGCCTGCTGCGGACTTCCCTCCCAGGGAAGACCGTGACCGGGCAAGACCCAGCGAGCCTGGAGCGGCTCGATCTTTTCCAGCGAGGCCAGGGCCTGGTCGTGATCCTCGTTCATGAACCGAGGGAGCAGTTGCGGCCCGGACTCGCCGTGCGAAAGGCTGAGCGTCGCCAGCGTGTCGCCCACGATCAGGACTTCACGGTCGGCCAGGATCAGGGCCACGTTTCCGGCGGTGTGGCCGGGCGTGTGGATGACGCGGGGACGACCCGGTACGTCCAGGACCTCCTCGTCGGCGAAGCCCGACGCCTCGGCCACGGGCACAATCCGGGCCACGCCGTTGCGCAGGAAGTGCAACACCAGATGCAGTACCGGCGGCTTCCACAACGGGTACAAGGGCTGCCTACCCTTGCGCATGACCGCATCCAGGTCATCGTGGTGCACGAGCACCGCGGCGCCCGCCTGCGTCCGGAGCCGTTCGGCATTACCCAGATGGTCGGGGTGGAAATGGGTGAGCACGACGGCCTTGACCGATGACAGCGAAGCGTTCCGTGCGGCGAGGAACCGGGTCATCTGCGGCCAGTAGCCGGGCAGCCCCACGTCGATGAATGTATAGGCGCCCGCGTCTTCAACCGCGTAGCAGCCCAAGAAGGTCGTACCGACCCGGAAGACTCCAGGGACGATCTCCCGGACCCAGGGCTGCCCGAGCCTGGCTGGTTGCGCGCTTCGGGTGATGTTCACCGAGGTCTCCTTCCCTGATGTGCCGGCCCCCGTGCGGACGCCAGATTGTGCGGCTATAAGGCGGTCACCAGCGCTGACCGGTCTGCGCGTTGATGGTTCTGGGTCAGCCCTTCGCCCAGCACGTCCTCAGACGCCGCAGGATGCGGCGCTGGTCAGGTGCCGGGTAACCTCGCACGGTCCTGAGTCTGCGTCTGGAACGTGCTGGCGGGGTATCCGCAGGCTTACTGCACTTCCCGGCTGGGAACGCGGCCACGCGGCGAAATCAGGCACACCCGATCATTGAGGCAGGACCAGGCGGTTCGTCCGCTGCTGCTACGCGGTGGCCTGCACCGGGTGCCAGCTTCGAGGGCCCGAACGCTTAGTTGTTTCGGGAGGCGACCTAAAGAAGAGTCCGGCTTTCGGCACTTTCGTGTGCGGGCGCGGCGATCACGTCGCGTAGCTGGTGACGGCTGGCTACCCCGAGCTTGGGATAGGACCGGTACAGGTGCGAGCTGACGGTGCGCGGCGAGAGGAAGAGCCGGTCGGCGATCTCGCGGTCGGTCAAGCCGTGGCTGGCCAGGCGGACGATCTGGCGCTGCTGGGGGGTGAGCTCCGCTAGGGCATCGGGTTCGGCGGGCGCACCGGTAACAGCCACCCCGGACGCTCTCAGCTCTGCCTCGGTGCGCTGCGCCCATGACCGGGCACCGAGCCGCCGGAAGGTGCCGAGGGCCTCCGTCAGCACGGGCTTGGCGTCGTTGATCCGGCGGCGCCGGCGCAGCCATTCGCCGTAGTCGAGGCGAAGCTGTGCCCGCTCGAAGGGCCACTGGTCCCCGGCAGGTTCGGAGAGCGCCTTGCCGAAATGCGCCTCTGAATTGGATAGGTCGGCGAGGATGCCGCGGGCCCGGGCGATGAGCTGCTCGAGCCGGGCAGAGGCACTTCCGTCAAGGTGGCTTAGGGCGTGCTCGATGATGTCGCATCCTTCCATCCGCCGGTCGGCGCGGACCGCGGCTTCTGCCAGATCTGCCACACCCAGGTAGGAAACATAGTTGTGCAGCGGCGTGCCGCCCTTGCCGAAGAGCCCGCGAAGCTGAGAGAAGGCCTGGAGGTAACTGCCGTCGGCCAGAGCCGCGACGCCGAGGGCACGCCGGGCACGGGCGGCCACCAGCCCGCATTCGGCAGGATCGACGATGCCCAGCGCCCTGGCGGCATGCCTGCGTGCCGCGCCGGAGTCGCCGCGCAGAGCAAGGACGGTGGCAGTGATCACGTCAGCCGACGCGGCGACGATGTCCATCTGGTTCGCCTCAGCCAGGGTGCCGGCCTCCGCGGCAACCTCCAGCGCCTCGTCCCAGCGCCCCGTGTCGATATACGCCCACCCCAGCACAGTCAGGCCCCCGCCGCTGGTACCCCGCACGCCGGGCGCCCGGAGCCGCTGCATCGTTTCTTCCATCATGGCGATCGCCAGGTCGGATTCGTCCAGTAGCCATGCGGCGGAAGCTATTCGCCACAACGAGGGCTGTTCAGTGGGCGAGCCGGCGATCTTGCGCAGGTCCGGGAGGAGCTGGTTTCTGCTGCCGATCGGGTCGGCGCTGGCGCGTATCCACAGTTTGTGCGCGTGGATATCGATGCCCGGGGCCCGGCCTGGTGGCGGCGGGCCCAGGCGTTCTAGCAGGCCGAGAGTGCGGCTGACAGCCTGGCGGCTGGCGGGCGTGCCGGACTGGTACGCGACGGTGGCCGCGCTCCCGAGCGCGTCCCAGGCGAGGGCCGGAAGGTCAGGCGACGCCTCTTCGGCGACGGAGATGAGCGCTGACAGCGCGGCAGGGCGCCGCCCGGACCAGGCCAGTGTCCACGCGGCGTCGTGGCGGGCGGTCAGCCGTAGTTCAGGGTCCGCCGTGACCGCCAGGGCGCGGGCGGCGAGATCCTGCACCCAGTCCCCCTGGCCGGTGGGAACGGCGGCCGAGGCGGCCGCTACCAGCCTGCGTGCCTGGTCTGCAGGGTCGGGGCTGAGTTCGGCCGCGCGTTCCATGGCCAGCGCGGCGGCGGCCGCACCGCCGCGGTGTTGCGCCTGGGCAGCGGTGGCCTCCAAGAGGGAAGCTACGCGCTCATCAGGTTGCAGGGCCGCGGCGGCCAGGTGCCAGGCTCGCCGGTCCGGCTGGTCGTGCAGTGCCTCGGCGAGCTGGCGGTGCGCGGCGGCTCGCTGCGCGAAGGGCGCGGAGTGGTAGACGGCCGAGCGGACCAGGGGATGAGAGAAGCGCAGCCCGGTCCGGCCTATCTTGATCAGGCCGAGCTGCTCGGCCGGCACGAGGGCCCGGGCATCTGGCCCGGCGCCGTGGCTTGCTGCTGCGCCCAGGTCCGGGCCGTCGGCCACGGCGGCCAGCAGCAGCGCGGCCTGTGTCTGCTCGGGCAGGGTGGCGGACCTGGAGGTCAGGACGGCGGTCAGCCGGTCCGTCAGGGGCACCGGCTCGGCGGCCCACCGCCTGCTGGCGGCCGGATCGTCGGCGATCACCTTGGCCAACTCGATCAGCGCCATCGGATTGCCGGCGGCCTGGGCGAGCACCTGCTGCCTGGCCCGCCCGCGGGGCGGCCGGGGCTGCCCGTCCAGCAGCAGGCCGGCGTCCGCCGCGGACAGCGGTTCGAGATGCAGTTCCGGGAAGCCCCGGTCAAAGCCGGGGGGCGGGGCTTGTCCGCGGGCGCCCACCAGCAGTACGGCCCGCTCGGCGTCCAGGCGGGTGCCGGCGAAGGCCAGCGCCTCGAGCGAGCTGCGGTCCAGCCAGTGGGCGTCGTCGGCGACTACCAGGACCGGGGACTGTTCGGACAGGTCCGACAGCAGTGTCAGGACGGCCACCCCGGTCAGCAGCGGGTCGGGAGCAATCGGCTCCTCCGCCAGGCCCAGCGCCCCCATCAGAGCCTGGGCCTGCCGGGCGGGCAGGTCGGCGGTACTGGACAGCACCGGCCGCAGGAGCTGATGCAGCCCGGCGAACGCGAGTCTGGACTCCGATTCCCGGCCAGTGACAGGCAGCACCCGCATGCCCGCTGACCGCGCTCGGGCGGCGGCCTCCGCCAGAAGCACGGTCTTGCCCATCCCCGCTTCACCAGTGACCAGCAGCACCTGGCCGGCCAGCGGCACCTGATCCACCAGCCCGCGCAGCCGGGCCAGCCCGGCTTCGCGGCCGATGATGCGGGCGGGCTGCTGTGCGGGGAGTTGACCGGGGCCTGGCATCTGCCTGTCCTCTCGGGCACTGCGTTTCCTCAACGTCGTCCTCAGGCTAAACCGCGACCATGGCGCGGGCATGCCCGCAGCGTCCAAAGTGCAGTGACGCCACGGATACCCCTCCGTGCCTGTCCGGAGCCACAGTGATGACTGGGCCAGGCGTACCGCTGCGAGTACGGAACGGCGAGGATCGCGATGCCTTATGTCACCGTCGGGCGGGAGAATTCAGCCGCTATCCGGATCTACTACGAGGATCACGGATCCGGTTGGCCTGTCGTGCTGGTGCACGGCTACGCGCAGAACGGGCACTCATGGGAGAAACAGGAGGCAGCCCTGCTGGCTGCCGGGCACCGGGTGATCACCTACGACCGGCGCGGCTTCGGCGCCTCAAGCCGGCCAAGCATCGGCTATGACTTCGACACGCTAGCCGCCGATCTTCATGTCCTGCTCAGCCAGCTCGACCTGCGCGAGGTGGTGCTGGCTGGGTTCGCCATGGGCGCTGGTGAGGTAGCCCGCTACCTGGCAGCTCACGGCTCAGAGCGAGTCAGGGCAGCCGCGCTGGTGGCGCCGCTGCTGCCCTTCCTGCTCAAGACCGACGACAGCCCCGAGGGTATCGACCGGAGGGTATTCGACGGCATCACCGCGCGAATCACCGCTGACCGGCCGGCGGCGATGAAGGCCTTCATGGACCGCTGCTACAACATAGATCTCCTGGGCGGCAGCAGGGTCAGCGACCAGGCCTGGCAGAACAGCTTCTACGTGGCCATCTCGGCATCGGCCCACGCAGCCCTCAGTTGCGTCGCAGCCTGCCTGGAAGACTTCCGGGGCGATCTCGCCACGATCAGCATCCCCGTCCTGGTAATCCACGGCGACCAGGATCGCGTGCTGCCCTACGAGGCCACCAGCCGGAGGCTCTCCGCATTGCTCAAGAATGCCCGGTCCGTCATCATCGCAGGCGGGCCGCACGCGATCATCTGGACGCACGCCGACGAGGTCAACCAGGCACTCCTCGACTTCACTGCCGCCTGAGCCGGGCCCACAGGAGTCACAACGGGCGGGCGAACTGGCCGCAGAGCGGATCCCAGAACGGCTGGCTGACCATGAATCCGGATCTCGGGGTACGGAGCCTAGGCCGCTACCGGGTCTCGGCGGAACAGCCTTACGGCCAAAGTCAGGGCCGCTGCGCCGAAGGGCCCGGTCCTCGATCCGATGGCGTGGCGCCTCGGACGCCTGCTCAGGCGGGGAAGGACCGGTCGTGAGTCGGCGCAATCTTGACGTCGGCGATCAGCGGCATGCAGGAGAGCGGCCGTCTCGGCCGACGCGACGAACAGCGAGAACCGCTCACATAGGCCCGCCTCCACACCAGATCGGTGACGCGCGTTGTCGTCTCGGTCCCGCCAGCGGCAGCGGACTCCTTCGCCGCATTCCCGCCCGCGAGCCCCGCTCATCTTCGGACCCGGTTCAGGCCTTTGCCGACTGTGCCGAGAGCCACAGTGCGCCGGGGTTTACCCGGTCCGGGTGGATCGCGAGCATCTGCCAGTAGAGTTCCTCCGGCGTCGTTGTTTCCTGGTCGAGCCGGTCGAAGTCGCGGATGTACCGCCGGGTTTCCTCGATGATGCGCGGGTTGTCGTCGTTGCCGTAGCGTTTGTGTCCCGCCACGACGGCACGGGGCTCGAGTGCCTCGATGATGTCGAGTGCCGCGAGCCAGTCCCGACGGCCCTGAGGGTCTGATTCGGCCAGGTACTGGTGCACGCCGTTGTACGCCGCGTCGCCGGCGACGACCAGCCCGATTTCCGGGACGTGCAGGACCGTGGTGTCGTCGGTGTCGGTGTGCCCGACGTCGACGGCGACTAGCGGTCGTCCTTCCAGCTCGAAGGACCGACCGTCCAGCGGATCGGCGACGGGGTTGTCATCAGGGATCTGACCTGGGAACCGGGGTTGCCAGAATGTCTGGAGTAGCTTGGGCGCGGACGACTTGCGCATGCCCTGTACGACCGCTGGCGTCGCGACAGCCCGCACGCCGGGGAAGCGCTCGCGGACCGCACCGAGGCCGAACCAGTGATCACCGTGCCCGTGGGTGACGTACACCGTGGTGAGGTTCTTCCCCGTCGTCGACACCCAGTCAGCCACAGCCATGCCCTGCTCCACCGTCATAAGCGGGTCGACCAAGACGGCGTCATGCCCGCCCGAGATGAGGGTGGCCGATATCGGGCTCCAGGTTGAGCGGCTCTGGCCAGGCGGTGCGTCGTTGCCTGCCATCGCGATGATCGGCGCCACGTAGACCTGATAGGCCAGCGCTGTCTCGTTTGACATGATGTGCTCCTAGCCGAAGGCTACCGAGGTGTTCGTTCGCTGCTGCCTCTCGAGATCGGTACTTGTCACGCCCAAAGTCGTTGTACCCCGCGCTGGCGGGCCGCTCTAGGTCGTAGCGGGCGCGCCCTCGGCCGCGGCCTTGACGAGTCGGGCCACCTCGCCGGGATGGGAGACCATCGCGACATGGCTGGAGGGGATCTCGACGGTGGTTGCGCCCATGCGGCTGGCGAACATGCGCTCGGCATCGGGCGGGAGCGCCTCGTCGTCGGCGGCGACCAGGTACCAGGACGGCAGCGTTTTCCACGCCGGGACGCCCATCACGTCGCCGAAAGCGGAGGTGGCCAGCGGCTGCTGCACGGCGTACATCACCTTTGCCTTGACGGGGTCGACGTCGCCGGCGAAGTAGCTGACGAAGTCATCCTCGGATAGCCAGGCGAAGCCGTGCGTGTCGGTGACCAGGTGCGCCAGCGCCGGGGTCACTGGTCCCTGGGACAGCAGCCCGCCGAGTGATTCGCCCTGATCAAGGCCGAACGCAGCGATGTAGACCAGGCCGGCGACGTTCGGCGCGTCCGGGCCTAGCGCGGTCATGACCTGGCCGCCATAGGAATGCCCGGCGACGATCACCGGGCCGTCGTGGAGCTCCAGCACCTGGCGCAGCCGCGCGACGTCGTCGGCCAGCGCGGTTAGCGGGAACTGGGGTGCGGTGACGTGGTAGCCGTCGGCCTGCAGGCGCTCGATGACGCCGCTCCAGCTGGAGCCGTCAGCCCATGCGCCATGGACAAGCACGATGTTCGGTTGAGCATTCATCTCGGTGCTCCCTTCGCGGTCGGTCTAACTGTCGGTCTAACTGTCATCCTGCGAAGCGAAGCCCTGGATGCGGTATACGTAACACCACTGCACTTACCCGATGCCTGCTCGGCGTGACCGGCATCATCGATATGTGCCGCGAGTTCTCCGAATCCAGCTCGAATCCGGCGTTTACGGCACCTGCGAGATCGTGGCCGGGCGTTCCGGGTGTGGGGCCGCATTAGCAGGCGACTGCCCGCGGATCTTGCTACACCGTCAGCGACGATCGGGCAGGTCATCTCGATGTGCCGGAACAACGCGGTGGCGCTGGTGCGTGACATCGGCGTTTGTAGTTCTTCGCGAGGCTCGATCGCGACCGCACGCTAGCAGGTGACGCCGTGCGGCTGCGCTGGTGCTGCTCGAGGGGGCATGCAACGGTCGCGCTGGCGAAAATGCACGCAGAAGCAAGAAACCCCAGGTCAGCGAGTGTGACCTGGGGCTTCGGAAGGGGAGCCGCCTATCGGAATCGAACCGATGACCTATTCATTACGAGTGAATCGCTCTGCCGACTGAGCTAAGGCGGCGCGCGCCCGGCGAGCCGGGCGAGCGACAGGAGTCTACCGGTCCTCGGCAGGTTCCCGCTCACCGCCGTGCATGGCCTCATAGGCCTTCCGGGAGCCGCACACGCTGGCCTTCGGACAGGCGGTGCGGCGGCCATCCTCGGCCAGCTTGACGATCACGGTGTCGGACGGGACGTTGTGCCCCACCACGACGCCAGGGCCGTCGGGGGTCTCGACAGCCTCGCCGCGACGAGGCGCGGAGGCGTGGAAGTCCTGGTAGAGCGGGTGCTCGTACTTCAGGCAGCACATCAGGCGGCCGCAGGCCCCCGCGATCCGCAGCGGGTTGACCGGCAGATCCTGGTCTTTGGCCATCCTTACGGACACGGGCTCAAAATCTTTCAGGAACGTGGCACAACACAGGTCGCGGCCGCACGGACCGATGCCGCCTTGGAGCCGAGCCTCATCCCTTGGCCCGATCTGCCGCAGCTCGATCCGCGCGTGCAGCTTCGTCGTCAGGTCCCGGACCAGTCCGCGGAAGTCCACGCGCTGCGGGGCGCTGAAGTACACAGTGAACGTGTTGGGCTTGTCCAGGTAGTCGACTGCGATGATCTTCATGGTCAGCTCGTGTTGTCGAACGAGCCGGCGGGTTGTGACTCGCGCCTCGGCTCGGCGCGCCCGGTTCGATTCATCGCGGCTCAAGTCTTCGTCATCCGCCAGGCCGGCGCAGAGTGGCAGATCCGCGATGTCGTCATCGACCCACTGCGGCGCCCAGATGCACTCGGCCACCTCGGGGCCGGAGTCCGTGGGCACGAGCACCTTGCTGCCGACGGTTGGCTGATACGGGCCGGGATCCAGGTAATACAGTCGCCCGTTCCGCTGGAAGCTCACCGCCATCATCATGCCCACGGGCCCACATTAAGGCGTTTCAGCCAGTGAGCGCGAGCGTGAGCTCCTCGACGGCGAGCAGGGGAGCCACGTTTGCCTCCAGCCGCTGCCGGCATCGCATGATGGCTTCGACCTTGCGCACGGTGTCGCCCGGCCGGGCTGCGGCCGCCTGCTTCTGGAGCTCGTCGCGGCGAACCTCGTTCGCGAGCTCCACCGACGCGCCCAGCTGAATCGCGAGCACATCGCGATAGAACCCGGCCAGATCTAGCAGTGCCCGGTCCAGCGCGTCCCGCTTGAGCCGGGTCGCCCGCGACTTCTGCCGGTCCTCCAGATCCCGCAGGGCGCCAGCACCACCGCGCAGGGCCGTCGCGACGCCCTTGCCCGTCGAGCCCTCGCCGAACGCACGGCGCAGCGCCTCGCGCTCGGGCTCGTCCAGTTCTTCCGTCGCTGCGGCCGCCTCTGCTCCAGCCGCCTTGACTAGGCCAGCGGCAGCCCGGAGCGCGTCACCCAGGCTGCCGACCAGGCCAGGCACGCGCAGGACCTCGGCACGTCTGCGCGCTGCTTCCTCGTCGGTGGCTAGCCGGCGCGCGCGGCCGATGTGGCCCTGCGCCGCGAGTGCGGCCGCCCGCGCCCGCTCGGCCGGGATGCCCTCACGCTCCAGGACCTCGGTCACCGCCGACGTCCGCGGCGACACCAGCGTCACGAGCCGGCACCGCGACCTGATCGTCGTCGGCAGGTCGTCGGCATAGGGCGCACACAGCAGCCAGACTGTTCGCGGCGCTGGCTCCTCGATGGCCTTGAGCAGCGCGTTCGCTGCCTGCTCTGTGCACCTGTCCGCGTCTTCGAACAGCACAATCCGCCACCGCCCGTAGACCGGCGAGGCGGCTGCCTTAAGCACCAGGTCCCTGGTCTGCCGGACGCCGTAGGACAATCCGTCGGGCCGGACGAGCAGCAGGTCAGCATGCGCGCCCGCGGCGACCTGCCGGCACGACGAGCACTCGCCGCAGCCTTGCCGGTCGCACAGCAGCGCAGCGGCGAACGCGCGCGCGGCAAGCGAGCGCCCAGACCCCGGCGGCCCGGTGAACAGCCAGGCGTGCGTCATCCCGGCGGCCGCCGCGCCGCCCGTCGCATCCGCTGCTCCGCCCGATACAGCCGCCGCGCGGTTCGCTGCACTCGCCGCCACCGCACGCTCAAGCTGGTCAACCACGAGCTCCTGGCCGACCAGCTCGCCGAATACGCCAGCGGGCATCAGATCAGTCACTCTCGTATCGCCGGGAACGAGCCCGTGTTTTCTTCAGCGGCGAACGGGACCGGGTCTGGCAGCAGCTCACGGACGCGCTGCTGGATGTCGCGGCTGACGTCGGCCTCCGGCCGGGCCGCGTCCAGGACCAGGTACCGGTCCGGCTCCGCGTTGGCCAGCGCGAGGAAGCCGTTGCGAACGCGCTGGTGGAATTCCACCGGCTCGGACTCCATGCGGTCGGCCGAGCTGAGCCGGCGGCTGAGGCCCATCACCGGCGGCAGGTCGAGCAGAATCGTCAGGTCAGGCGTTAGCCCGCCAGTCGCCCAGCGGTTCAGCTCGGCGATTTCGGTGACCGCCAGCTGCCGTCCGGCGCCCTGGTAGGCAAGAGTGGAGTCGACGTAGCGGTCGGTGACCACGATGGCGCCGCGCTCGAGCGCGGGAATGATCACGGCCTGCACGTGCTCGGCACGGTCCGCAGCGTACATAAGCGTCTCGGCCCTCGGCGACAGTCCGGTGTGCGCGGTATCGAGCAGCAGTGCCCGGAGCCGCATGCCGACCTTCGTCGCGCCGGGCTCGTGGGTGGTCACGACGTCATAGCCCTGGTCGCGCAGCCAGATCGCCAGCATCCTCGCTTGCGTCGACTTGCCGGCCCCCTCGCCGCCTTCTAGTGACAGGAAGACGCCAGGCCGCCGGCTCGGTCCGGTCGCCGGCTCGACCGCCGCGCCAGTGTTGCTCCTGCCGTGGCGCTTGGCCATGCCGTTGCCGTTTCCGTTCGAGGCCGCCTTCGGATCGTGCCGGAACACCGCGCCGAGGTCCGCCAGCAGCGGCACCCCCCGGCGGTCGTCCATCTGCCGGTAGGACGCGCGGCCAAGGACAACCGCGACGACCGCGGCGAGCAGGAGGACCAGGTTGTACCCGACGTTCAGGTAGGCGACGCTGCCGATCCGCACAGTGCCACCGCCCATAGCGTGCACCAGCGCGTTGAAGCCGCCCGCGAGTGTCGGCGCGATCGCGATCACAGCGAAGAGGATGACCCGGATCGCTGACTGGAGGAACGCGAACGTGCGCCCGCGGGTGGCGTCGTCCACTTCCAGGCCGATGACCGTGTAACCGGTGACGTACGCGACACCCGCGCATGCACCGAGCACGATCGTGAGGATGACGACCAGGACCAGGTTGGGAATCAGCGCGATGATCGCCAGCGGCAGGGCAGCGAACATGATGGACACGCCGAACAGCCGTCGCCGCGAGAAGCCGCGCAGTATGCGCAGACCGAGGAACATGCCAAGCGCGAGCCCGAAGAATATCGCGGCGAACACCGCGCCCCAGCCCGCGCTGCCGCCCCCCAGCGTGTTGCGCACGTAGGAGGGACCGAGGCCGACGACGACACCGCCGGCTGCGAAGGCACCCGTCATCCCGACGACGATGCCGCGCACGACCTGGGTCTGGCCGAGGAACTTCCAGCCTTCCCAGATCGATTTCAGCACCGACGGCGTCGAGATCGAGCTCTTCGGCCGGCGCTTCAGCTCGCGCAGCATGAAGATCGTCAGCGCCGACACGATGAACGTGACCGTGTTGAAGTAGAGCGCCAGGTCGACCTGATTGGTCGAGAAGTAATGCGAGATGTGCGTGCTGATGAGCGCCAGCAGGGCGAAGACCAGTCCGGCGACTGGCGCGGTGCCGTACGTCGTGAACAGGCTCAGCTGGTTGGCCTGCTCCAGTTTGTCCGGCGGGACCAAGTTCGGCACCGACGCGTCCTTGGCCGGCGTCCAGAACAGCGACGCGCACGAGGCGAGGAACTGGACGATGTAGACCCAGGTCAGCTGGTTCGCGAAGCCCACCGACAGGTTGATCGGGATCGTGATGTACAGCACGGCCCGGATCACATCACCGATGATCATGTTCAGCCGGCGGTCGAACTTATCGGCAACGGCCCCTGCCAGCGGCCCGAAGATCAGCGCAGGCAGCAGCGAGGTCAGCCAGACGCCGCTGACCGCGAACGCAGCGCCGCTCGCGCCACCGAGCTTCACTGCCAGCGTCGACAGCGCCAGCAGGCTCAGCCAGTCCCCCAGGCTCGACAGCGACAAGGCGATCCACAGGCGCCGGAACGGCGTGATCGACAGCACGCTGGACCCACGGGCGCCCAAAGGGGATCTAAAGTTCACTGCGCCAGGGTATAGGCCCGGCCAGGGCAGGGTTGCGCACAGCGCGAAGCTGCCGCCTCCCTGGCTGACAATTCGGACGGGAACGGGGTCGTTCTCGCTGATCACAGCTCGAAGGCCAGGCCAGCCTCACGGCGACAGCCCGCGCGCCATCGCGGTCGGCTAGCCCGCCCGGGCCGCTGCCGCGAGCCGGGAGAGCTACCCCGCGCCACCTAGCTGTCGTGCCCATCCTCGGCCGCAGCCTTCTTCGTGACGCGGGCCCTGGTCCCGCTCTTGGCCGCCCCGGCCTTCGGCTTCGCAGCTGTGGTCTTGGTGCCCGTGGTCCTGGTAGCAGGCGTCTTGCTGGCAGTGGTCTTGGTGGTCGGGGCCTTCGTCGACCGCGTCCCTGGCTTCCGCTTCGGTGCGGGCGCCGCGGCGCGTCGCTCGGCCAGCAGCTCGATCGCGCGCTGCGGGGTGATCGATTCGATCGCGTCGCCCTTGCGCAGCGATGCGTTCGTCTCGCCGTCGGTCACGTACGGGCCGAACCTGCCTTCACGCAGCACGATCGGCTTGCCGCTGGCGGAGTCCGTGCCGAGTTCCTTCAGCGGCGGCGCGGCCGCCGCCCTAGCTGCCCGGCCGCGTGGCTTGGGCTGGGCTAGCAGCGCCTTCGCCTCGTCCATCGTGACGGTGAACATCTGCTCTTCGGACTCCAGCGACCGGCTCTCGCTGCCGTGCTTGACGTACGGGCCGTAACGGCCGTTCTGCACTGTCACGGGCTCGCCGTCGATTTCGCCGAGCGTCCGCGGCAGCGTCAGCAGCCGGATGGCCTCGTCCAGCGTCACGCTGTCCAGGTCCATCGACTTCAGCAGCGAGGCCGTCCGCGGCTTCGCCGAGTTGCTGCTCGCTGAACCGGGCGCGACCTCGTCCAGCACCTCGGTCACATAAGGACCGAACCGGCCAGCCTTCGCCACAATCGTCCGGCCCGTCTCCGGGTCCGAGCCGAGGATCTTGTCCCCGCTGGGCCGGTCGAGCAGCTCGGTGGCGAACTCCGGCGTCAGCTCGTCTGGCGCCGTGCCCTCAGGCACGTTGACGCGCTGCCCGTCGCGCTCCAGGTAGGGCCCGTACCGGCCGACCCGCACGACGATGTCGGTCCCCGCCAGCGGGAAGGAGCTGACATCGCGCGCGTCGATGTCGCTCAGATCGCTGACCATCTCCTTGAGGCCTTCTTCGCCGTCGGCGCCGAAGTAGAACCGGCGCAGCCACGGCACCCGCTCAGCCTCGCCGTTGGCGATGTCGTCGAGCGCGTCCTCCATCCTGGCGGTGAACTCGTAGTCGACGAGATGAGCGAAATGCCGCTCAAGCAGTGTCACCACGGCGAACGCGACAAACGACGGGACAAGTGCCGTGCCCTTCTTGAACACGTAGCCCCGGTCCAGAATGGTGCCGATGATCGAGGCGTAGGTCGACGGCCGCCCGATGGCGCGGTCTTCCAGCTCCTTGATGAGCGCGGCCTCAGTGAACCTCGCCGGCGGCCGGGTCGCGTGCTCAGCTGGCTCCAGCCCCCTGACCTGCAGCGGCTCGTGCTCCGCGAGCGCCGGCAGCCGGCGCTGGTTGTCGTCAAGCTCCGCGTCCGGGTCGTCGGAACCCTCGACGTAGGCCTTAAGGAAGCCGTGGAAGCTGATGACCTTGCCGGAGGCGCCAAACTCAGCTTCCCGGCCGGGCACACTGTCCGTGCTCGTCGCTGCCGCGGTCCCGTTGGATAGCGCCCCATCAGCCGACACACCGGCAGCCGAGACGCCGACGAGGATCGGCTCGCGGGCGTCAGCCTGACCGAGTACGCGCACCGAGACCGACTCGCCGGTCGCGTCCTTCATCTGCGACGCGACGGTGCGCTTCCAGACCAGCTCGTACAGCCGCAACTCGTCGCCGGACAGTCCGGATTGCGCTGGCGTCTTGAACTCATCGCCCGCCGGCCGGATCGCCTCGTGGGCTTCCTGCGCGCTCTTAACCTTGCTGTCGTAAACGCGCGGCGCGTCCGGCACGTACTCAGCGCCATACAGCTGCCGTGCCTGGGCCCTGGCCGCGTTGAGTGCGGTCTGCGACAGCGTGACCGAGTCGGTCCGCATATAGGTAATGTGGCCGTTCTCGTACAGCCGCTGCGCCGTCGACATCGTGTACTTGGCCGAGAAGCCAAGCTTGCGTGACGCTTCCTGCTGCAGAGTCGTCGTCCGGAACGGCGCGTACGGCGACCGCCGGTACGGCTTGCGCTCGACGGACTTCACGCTAAAAGACGCGCTGGCCAGCCGGTCACGCAGGGCTACGGCGGCTCCGCCGTCCAGGTGCAGCATCCGGCTGCGGCCGTCCTCCGCCGACGCGTCAGCGCCGCGCAGCTGGCCAGTAGAGGAGAAGTCACGGCCCTGCGCGACGCGCCGGCCGTCGACAGAAACCAGGGTCGCGGTGAACGATGTCACGTCGCCCGCTGCCTGCGCGTCCGCCGCAATCTTGGCGAACTCCGCCTCCAGGTCCCAGTACTGCGCAGGGCGGAACGCGATCCGCTCGCGCTCGCGGTCCACCACGAGCCGGACGGCCACCGACTGGACCCGGCCAGCCGACAGCTGCGGCATGACTTTCTTCCACAGCACCGGCGACAGCTCGTATCCGTACAGCCGGTCCAGCACGCGGCGGGTCTGATAAGCCTCGACCAGCCCCTGGTCAACGTCGCGCGGCGAGGCGACAGCCTGCGCGATGGCCTCAGGCGTGATCTCGTGGAAGACCATGCGGTGGGCAGGCACCCGCGGCTTGAGCTCCTCCATCAGGTGCCACGCGATGGCTTCGCCCTCGCGGTCCTCGTCAGTGGCCAGCAAGAGCTCGTCGGCGTTCTTCAGCAGCTGCTTGAGCTTAGAGACCTGCTGCTTCTTGTCTGCGTTGACGACGTACAGCGGCTCGAAGTCGTGGTCGACGTCGACACCGAGGCGCGCCCACGCTTCGCCGCGATATTTCGTCGGTATCTCGGCAGCCTTGTCCGGCATATCACGAATATGGCCAATGCTCGACTCGACGGTGTAGCCCTTGCCGAGGAAGCCAGCGATCGTCCGCGCCTTCCTCGGCGACTCGACGATGACCAGCTTGTTGCCACCGTTGGCCCTGGCCTTCGGGCTCTCGGCGGTCTCCTCGGTCCCTGCTGCCACGTTTCCCACCCTCTACATCCAGCAGTCGCCCAGGAGGCTACCGCAGCTAAGACTGCGGTGACCGGGCGCTCTGGCCTTTCTTACTAGGGCACGGCACCGGCCGGGCATGCGGCCCGATCGAAGACGACCCCGTTCCCTCTCCTGCACGTTAACTCGCGGCCGGCGTCAGCGTGTTCCCAGAACCTGCGCTGTGGATTCCCGCAAGCCGATTGAACCATCCCGCCCAGCGCGCACAATAAGTTGATGGCGGAGTACTCGTACCTGATGCTCTATTTGCCGCGCGGCACCTCGCGGGATGCAGCGCGTCGGATTCTTACTGATCATGCCGAGTACGGCAACTGGGAACTGTCCAGGCTTCGCTTGTATCCCGACGGCAGCCGCAAGGCTACGCTACGTCGACTCGTCATCAGGCAGGCCAGGGCACAGCTCGGCATGGCGGCTTGGCCTCCGGCCGGGCGGCGCGGCGGCGGGCGGGACGGCCAGGGGAAGGCCGCTCGCCACGGCGGTCACTATCTTGCCGAGCCCGCTGACCAGCAAGGCCCGCCGGAATCTTCCGGCGGGCCGTTCGCAAGCTAGCGGGCCGGCGCACGCGGCGCTCGGGTACTAGTCGCGGGCCGCTGGCGCGAGCCTGCTGGCGACCCTGCTGCCGACGCCGACAGGCGGCGCGGCGTGCCGGCCTGAGCTTCGCTTCGCCTCCGGCCGCCGCTCCACCCGGGAGATCACGACCTCGGCCGACTCATCGGCTAGCGGGTTGGAGCTGGCCGCGGGCACGAAACGGGCTTGCCTCGCGGCATTGCCGGACAAATCCGGTGTCTTCGGATTGTGCGGCGCTCTGGCCCGCGCGGCGGCCCTGGCCCGCGCCCGGCGCCGACGAAGCCCATGCCGTGGCGCCATGACCAGCAGCACGCACAGGGCGGACAACAGCGTTCCGGCGGCAAACCCGTCGATGGCGCTGGGCGGAATGCCCGGCAGCAGGCCGGTGCTCAGGCCCGACGCCACCGCGACCTCCTTGACGGCGAGGACAGTAAATCCACTCACTGGCTTTCCTTATCTATTCGTTAGCGCTCGAAGCCATGGTGAAGCCGCCCGGTAACGCAGGTACTCAGGCTGCCGCCGCTGGCGAACTGCGGGTGCTGCGGGTGGAGTCAGGCGGTGCCGGGATTAGCCCGGTATCGAGCAGGTGGTGGCCACGGCCGGCTGCCCCATAAGGCGATTCCGACCGTGGCCACCGGAGCGGGCGTGTACCCGCAGCTGGCCGAGAGGGCCCGGAAGCCAGGACGCCCGGTCCGCGCGCTGCTAGGCGCGGCGCCGTGCCGCCGCGAGCTTGCGCGGCTGCGGACCGGCAGTGCCCAGCTTTGACCCTGTTCCGGCAACATGGGCCACCCTCCTTGTCGGCCAGCTGGCGATGCCATAGAGATAAGTCGTCCCGATGACCCGCCAGGGCGCGAAACCGCTGACCAGGGCGCTGCTGTGGAAAGGGGGTGGCGCCCCGGGGATATCGGCCCCGCACAGTGAGTCACGATAGCACTACTCATCGTGCATGCGCCGATAAACGAAACGGCACCTACATCCGGACTCATCCGCGCTCGGCCTACAAGACCACCAATGTGGTGCTGACCTCGGCTAATGGCTAACAAAGATCAAGAAAATTGTCCAGGACGCGCACTCCGAACTTAAGTGCCGCCACCGGGACGCGCTCGTCGACGCCATGGAACATGCCAGCGAAGTCCAGGTCCGCCGGCAGGCGGAGCGGGGTGAAGCCGAAGCAGCGGATCCCCAGCCGGGAGAAGGACTTGGCATCCGTGCCGCCGGACAGGCAGTAGGGAACCATCTGGCCATCGGGATCCTCGGCGGCCAGTGCCCGGCCCATCGCGTTAACGAGGTCTCCGTCGAACGTCGTCTCCACGGCAATGTCTTGATGCAGATGCTCGCGCTTGACGCCGGGCCCGATCAGGCTGTCGACCTCGCGGAAGAACTCGACTTCATGGCCGGGCAAGAAGCGGCCGTCGACCTGGGCAGTGGCCACCTGGGGAATGACGTTGACCTTGTACCCGGCAGACAGCATCGTGGGATTCGCGGTGTTGGTGAGCGTGGCGCCGACCATTTTGGCGATAGGCCCGAGCTTGCCGAGCACGGCGGCCGGATCCTTCGGGTCGAAGTCGATGCCGAGGGCGCGGCTGGCTTCCCTGGCGAAGGCGAAAGCCGCCTCGGTCTCTCTGACCGGCCATTCATAGCGGCCGATGCGGGCGACAGCCTCGGCGACGTCAGTGACCGCGTTGTCAGAGTTGATCATGGAGCCATGGCCGGCGGTGCCCTGCGCGGACAGCCGCATCCAGGCCATTCCCTTCTCCGCGGTCTGGAGCAGGTACAACCGCTTGCCACCGATCGTCACGCTGAAGCCGCCGACCTCGCCGATCGCCTCCGTCACGCCCTCAAAGAGATCAGCGTGGCTGTCCACTAGCCAGCGGGCGCCCCAGCTGCCGCCCGCCTCCTCGTCAGCGAGGAACGCGACGACGACATCACGCGGCGGCCGTCGGCCCTCAGCCAGGCGTTGCCGCAGGACCGCCAGGATCATGGCGTCCATGTCCTTCATATCGACCGCGCCGCGACCCCAGACGC
>DATHPF010000401.1:0-3085 GCA_035484155.1 Streptosporangiaceae bacterium | reverse complement strand
GTCCGGAATGGCAGCACTGTAGCCACGGCCCTGACCGCGAGCCGCTCATCGGCGTCCAGCCCTGCCCGGGTGGTCAGCATTTCCAGGTGCTTGACCGTGTAGGCGCGGAACCGGCGGCCCGTCGACGACGGGCCGGGCACCAGCAGAGGTAGTCCAGTCACGCATCTCCCTTCGGCAGTTCGCCGCTCCGGCGTGAATCGCCGGGGCGGTCCCCTCAGTCTGGCGGCAAGATCGCCGCTGGCGAACCGGCTAACCCTTCAGACGCAGAACGCGTCGTTTGTGCCGGTCTGTGAGCCGGAAAACTTGGTCACAATTCGACATCAGCTAGCAAACTGCGGAGTGTTCCCCGCCGGCCTGGCCGTCCCCACGGCCACTATGGCTCCTCCGGTGGCTTCGCGCCCCACTCTGGATACGTTCTGGTTTCCCTGATGGTTCCCGGTCATGCGTTCGGCATTCCATCAGTCTCTGCGCATTTCGCTGCCAGCCAGGGCGGGCGCGGGCGCGGATACCCGAGTGCCGGCGATGCGCGGTATTTCCGGCGGTGAGAAGCTTGGCGGCATGCGGGATCCGGTCATGCAGCCGCTGCGCGACGGTCCGCAACAGGTCCCGATAGCCGTGGACGCCATGGGCGGCGACCACGCCCCGGACGAGATCGTCGCCGGCGCAGTCCTGGCTGCCCGGGATGGCATCTCGGTCCTGCTGACCGGCCGTCCTGGGGTGCTGCGGCCGCTGCTGGCCAGGAACGGGGCGCTGGCCGACATCAAGATCGTGCCAGCCGAGGACTCGATCGCCATGCATGAGGGCGCGCTGGCGAGCTGGCGCAGGCCGCGGTCGAGCATCGCGGTGGCGTGCCAGCTGGTCAGGCGCGGCCTGGCCGCCGCCGTTGTCTCGGCCGGCTCGACCGGCGGCGTGGTGTCCACCGCCAGGCTCCGGCTGCGGCCGCTGCCCGGGACGCTCCGGCCGGCGCTGGCGGTGGTGCTGCCCACCCGGCCCGAGCCCACGCTGCTGCTGGACGCGGGGGCTATCGCCGATCCCAAGCCGGAGATGCTGATTCAGTTCGCGCAGCTGGGCGTCGCCTACGCCCAGACCGGCTACGGGATCGAGGAGCCGCGGGTCGGCCTGCTCACGATTGGCGCCGAGCCCGGAAAGGGCAACAAGCTCGCCCGGCGCGCCCACGAGCTGCTGGACGGCGAGCCGCCGCACGGCGGGCTGCCGATCAGCTTCGTTGGCAACGTGGAAGGCGGCGACCTGCTGGCCGGCAAGGTCGACGTGATCGTGACCGACGGTTTCACGGGGAACGTGGCACTGAAAACGCTCGAGGGAGCGGTCAGCTACGCCACGCAGCAGTTCCGCGAAACCCTGACCGGATCAAGGTCCGCGCGAGCCGGCGCGCTGCTGCAGCGACGCGGCCTGCAGGAACTCGCCGAGCGGATGGACACGGAGACCTATGGCGGGGCAGCGCTTCTCGGGCTGGAGGGGACCGTGGTAATCGCCCACGGGGCGGCCAAGGCCCGTGGCGTGGCGGCCGCCTGCGTGCTGGCCGCGAACCTGGCGCGCGGCCAGATAACCGAGAAGATCACCGAAAGACTCGGACCACAGCGCGGTGGGCACTTCCTGCGCCGCCCGTGAGCCCGTAAAACGACGGCGGCGAGCCGATAGCCTAGGAACATGACGGATCCGCAGCAGGCCCTGGCCCGGCTGATGACCACCGCGCTCGCTGCGGCGTACGGCCCTGATCACGCGGACGCTGACCCGCTGATCCGGCCGTCCCAGTTCGCCGACTACCAGTCCAACGTCGCGCTGTCGCTGGCCAAGCGGCTGAGCCGGCCGCCCCGCGAGATCGCTGCCGAGCTGGCCGGCCGCCTCGGCGACAGCGAGGTGATTGAGACAGCCGAGGTAAGCGGCCCCGGCTTCATCAACCTCACGCTGCGCGAGGACTGGATTGCCGCCCAGGCCACCGCCCAGCTCGCAGACCCACGGCTGGACGTTGCCGAGGCGGCCCCGGTGCAGACGACGGTCGTCGACTACTCGGGCCCGAACGTCGCGAAGGAACTGCACGTCGGCCATTTGCGGGCGACCGTCGTAGGGGACGCCGTGGTCCGGGTTCTCGAGCACCTCGGGCATAAGGTCGTCCGCGCCGCCCACCTCGGCGACTGGGGCACCCCGTTCGGGATGCTGATCGAGCACGCGCTGGACATCGGCGAGGAAGCGACGCACGATCAGCTGGCGACCGGCGAGTTCACCGCCTTCTACCAGGCGGCCAGGGCGAAATTCGATACCGATCCGGCCTTCGCCAGCCGGTCACGCCGGCGCGTGGTGGAGCTGCAGGCGGGCGACGAGCAGACGCTGCGGCTCTGGCGGCGGTTCGTCGACGACTCGATGGAGTACCTGCACAAGATCTACTCCGTGCTTGACATCACGCTGACCGACGCCGACATGGATCCGGAGAGCTTCTACAACCCGATGCTTGCCGACGTCTGCGCGGAACTCGAGGCCGATGGCGTCGCGGTGATCAGCGACGGCGCCCTGTGCGCCTTCCCGCCCGGCTTCACCGGCCGGGACGGAGGGCCGCTGCCGCTCATCCTGCGCAAGAGCGACGGCGGCTACGGCTACGCCACCACGGACGTGGCCGCGATCAGGTACCGGCTGGGGAAGCTCGGCGCGACCAGGCTGATCTACGTCGTGGGGTCGGAGCAGCACCAGCACCTGCTGATGGTGTTCGCCGTGGCCCGGCAGGCCGGCTGGCTGACCGATGCGGCAAGCGCCGAGCACGCAGAAATCGGCCTGGTGACTGCGCCGGGCGGAGGGCGGCTGCGCACGCGCAGCGGTGACCAGGCCAAGCTGATCACGCTGATAGAGGAGTCGATCGACCGCGCGGAGCGGGTCATCGCCGAGCGCTACGACGACCCAGGCGTCCGCCGCCAGATCGCCGAGGCGGTCGGAATCGGCGCGCTCAAGTACGGTGACCTGTCGGTCGCCCGCAACTCGAGTTACGCCCTTGACTTCGACCGGATGCTGGCGCTGACCGGGAATACCGGCCCGTACCTGCAGTACGCGACCGCGCGAATCCGCTCGATCTTCCGCA
>DATHPF010000400.1:0-2326 GCA_035484155.1 Streptosporangiaceae bacterium | reverse complement strand
TCGACCCGATAACCGCGCCGGCGTAGGCGTGTGCGGCGACCACGACCGGACCTTCGAGCCGCTCCAGCACGTGATCGAGCATCGCCACGTCGTCGGCCAACGTGGTCATCGGCAGTGGCGCGGCGACCGCCCTTACCCCCTTGGACCGCAGGCCGGCGATCACCTTATTCCAGCTCGATCCATCAGCCCAGCCACCGTGAGCCAGCACAACGGCTACATCGGTCTCCGGCATTCCGGCACTCATACGCTGAGCATCGACCGGCCCTCGCCGCAGCACACCGTCAATTCAGACGGCATCACCGGGACGGCCGCGGGCTCACTGACGGGTTAGCCGGAAGCAAAGGCCAGGAGTATCAGGCGAGGGGGCAGGCCGTCGCCGAGCTGTGCCGGCTGGCGGGTGCCGACGAGACCCTGATTCCGCAGTGGATCAAGGAGGGGCGGCGCCGGGCCGAGGCCGCCGGGCTGCCTCCGTTCAGCCAGCCAGGCCGTAAGCGCCTCGGCGCAGATAAGCATGTCCGAGGTAGGTGAGTACAGGGCAGGCCGGCGGTAACCTGACAGATCGTGAGTTCTCGTAATCGCCGCGACGCTAAGGCGGCCAGGCGCAAGGTCCGGAAAGAGCCGGAGGTCGGCGAGCCCGGACACGTCCACGAGCGCATCGCCGAGGCCGTCCACAAGGCCGTCCCGGGCAGAACGACCGGATGCCCATATTCCTGGACCGCCTTGAAGCACCCAGTCAAGACGTCACAGACGACCTTCAGGACCGCTTCATCGGACTGGGCCGCAGGCAACTTGGCGGCGTCTTTAATCTCGGTGGTGGCGATGGTCAGTGAAAACAGGCGCTGATACCCGCTTGTGGGCCTCTCGGCGCTCGGTGGCGAACCGTTCCAGTCCTTCCTTCCTGGTGGCATAGCGTGCCGCCAGCGCGTCGTAGCCCATCTTGACCTGTCCATGTCGTACATGACGGCCTATATTCAGTCTGTCGGGAGCCGGGGGCGGGCTGGGCGGACCAGACTCGATCCGGTCCCCGACGTAGGTAAGGAGGGGTAGAAGTGGCAATCTTGGTGATGGGTGAGGCCACTGGCGTGACGGCCGAGCAGGATGCGGCTCTGGCGAAGAAGTTGTACCCAGAGGGTTCGCTCCCTACCGGGTTCAGGATCCGCATGGCGGGGCCGATGGCCGGCGGTTGGCGCATCGTGACCCTGTGGGACAGCGAAGCGGACTGGGAGCGCTTCCGTGACGAGAGGCTCACGCCCGCGCTGGCGGGCATCGGTCAGACGCTAGGGGCGGTCGAGCCCTGGCCGATCGAAACGGTCCTCACGGTCTGGGAGCTCTGACTCCTCAGCACGCGTCACGCGGGACCTTGGCCCGGCCCGACTCTGCTCAAGCTCAAGAAAGGTGACGGCCGGTCCATGCGCCGCTCGATGGCATGCAAGAGGTCATGGCATATGACATCGTCAGCGGTATCGACCGCCATTAGAAGACCTCTCCTCTCGCGGAGGCCCGGAAAGCCAGTGACTAACCAACTGACAACGACGCCAGGCCTGGCCGGTCAGAGAACAACGCGCCACGACAGCACTCCCCCGTTCAGCTGCGGTAACGCGACGGCGTCCGACTGCATCAGACGGGATCGCCATCCCTGATGCACACGGAAGAGGTCACTGGTTCATATCCAGTATGGCCCACGATCTTTCGCGTTCCTGTTCGATTAAAAGTGACAACCGATTGTCACTTTGTGGCGTGGACGGCTATCCCCTGAACTGGGCGCTTTAGACGCCGCCGCTGTCCGCGTTCTGGCCGCTCGTGCCTTCATTGCGAAGACATAGGCCGGTGACGCTGCAATAACGCGCGATCCGGGATGATCGAACACCCGGCGCCTGCTGGCGTCTTCTTTGCCGGAGATGTAAACGCTGGCCTGCTCATTAAGCCAGCAATAGGGAAGTCCGAGGTCATCAGCAACCTCGCGCGCCTCCTCCAGGACGATTCCGTGTGGCTTGAACGCTGCATCGACATCACGAGTCACGCGAGCGGCGTTGTAAGCCATGGCCATCGCTGCACCGCCAACGACGAACACGTCCCCTACGACGCCCGGCCGGCCGGGCGCTCCCGAGCGCCGTAAAGGCTCGCTCGATCTCTGCCGGCCAAGGAGAACGTCACCCGGCTCGGTCACGCAGCCTCCAGGTCCCTGGCGGACAGGTAGACGCCGTGCTTGCGGAATGCCGCCGACGCCCAGACCAGCGCATCGGCTCGCTGGATCTCCAGTTCCGCTGGGAACCATGGCCGCTGAAGTACTCGTATCTGGGTCCATTCCGGCGCGGCCCGATCATGC
>DATHPF010000399.1:0-1579 GCA_035484155.1 Streptosporangiaceae bacterium | reverse complement strand
GGCCCAGATGGTGGCGGCCGGCATTTTCCCCCGCCCGGGCGAGCAGCCGACCCTGGTCAGGTCGCCCCGGGTCGGGGACGGGCTGCTCCGGCTCGGCCGGTCGGGACGGGTGACGTACGCGAGCCCGAACGGGCTGTCGGCCTATCGCAGGCTGGGGCTGACGGCCGACCTCGTGGGAGCCGAGCTCGGGCCGCTGACCGCGCGGCTGTGCGCGACGGGCGGGCCGCGCGACGACTCGCTGATGCTGACGGCGAGCGGCCGGGCGCACATGGAGACCGAGGTCGAGGGCAACGGCTCGGTCGTTCAGTTGCGTGCGATCCCGCTCGTGGTCGGCGGCGCGCGATCCGGCGCGCTGATCCTGCTCAGGGACGTGACCGAACTGCGGCACCGGGAGCGGGAACTGATCACCAAGGACGCCACGATCAGGGAGATCCATCACCGGGTCAAGAACAACCTGCAGACCGTGGCCGCGCTGCTGCGGCTGCAGGCGCGCAGGCTCAAGGCGGCGGAGGCGCGGACGGCCCTCGAGGAGGCGGTGCGCAGGGTGGGCTCGATCGCCATCGTCCACGAGACCCTCTCGCACGCTCCGGACGAGGTCGTTGACTTCGATGACGTCGCCAGCCGGGTAGCGATGATGGCGGCGGAGGTCTCCGCTCCCGAGGCCAGGGTCAAGCCCGGCCTTTCCGGCAAATTCGGGCTGCTGCCGGCCTCCGTCGCGACCCCGCTGGCCCTCGTCCTCACCGAGTTGCTGCAGAACGCGCTGCAGCATGGCCTCACCCGGCCGACGGGCGCGGCCCTGGGAGGAAGCCTGGACGTCACGGCAGAACGCCTCAACGGCCAGCTCACGGTCACGGTTGCCGATAACGGCGTGGGGCTGCCCGAGGATTTCGATCTTGACTCGGCTGCCAGCCTTGGCTTGCAGATTGTGCGTACGCTCGTGGTCGCGGAACTTGGCGGGCGGCTCGAGATCGCGCCGCAAGCCGGCGGCGGGACCAGGGTCCTAGTCGAAGTTCCGGTGCAGCTGCCTGCGGGCGGGCCCCCGGATGGACCGCAGGAGCGTTCCTGACCGGCGCGGAACTGGCCGGCCGTCAGGCGTGCGCCCTGGCCCTGATCCGGGCGGACCTGCGCTTGAGCGCGCGCCGCTCGTCCTCGCTCAGCCCGCCCCAGACGCCAGAGTCCTGGCCACTCTCGAGTGCCCACTGCAGACATGGCTCCATCACGGCGCATCGCTGGCAGACTCGTTTGGCATCGTCGATCTGCAGCAGCGCGGGACCCGTGTTCCCGATCGGGAAGAACAGCTCCGGATCTTCGTCACGGCAGGCGGCGTGGTGACGCCAGTCCATGAGGTCCACTCCTTTATGAGGCCGGAGCCTTGGCCTGCGGCTCCGCTTTCCTCAGTCTTGCTTGTGAAGGTTTTCACGAGCTATACCGTATGTCAGGACCTATAAGTTCCCGAACCTGAGAGTCGTAATCAGAGGCTGCTGCCTTCGATTGGCTCCCCGGCGAGGGCCATGGGTCATAACGGTTCATAACCCCGGCCCAGCACGACGCATGGCTGGTGCGCCGCTCGCTAGGAGCG
>DATHPF010000398.1:0-2849 GCA_035484155.1 Streptosporangiaceae bacterium | reverse complement strand
CAGCATCGGCAGGAACGAGACGATCAGCGTCCCCGGGCTGTGCACCCCGACGATGGCCACGACCAGGCCGAGCGTCGCGGCCATGCTGTAGGCCGGCGCGGTCGACGAGACCGCGATCACCACGCTGGACAGCAGGCCGATCGCTCCTGCGCGCAGTCCCTTTTCCATTGCGTACCACCACCTGGGTCGTTAGCCGATGACTCGACTGTACGGCAATACCATATAACTGTACAGGTTTGAGGTACGAAAATTTCCGCAACGTGACGCCCCGGGGCGGGCCTGGCTCCGCTGCGCGGGCCCTGGTGCGGTGCGCGGGCTTGCCTGGCTCCGCGGCGCGAAACCCTGGTGCGTTGCGCGGACTTGCCGTGTCGCGTCGCGTCATGCAAGGTGATCACCGGCGGCCCATCGCGCATCCCGCCTGCAGAGGAACCCATGACGACGGACAGCGACGCCCCGGGCAAGCCGGTCGGCATCCGCGACGTGGCCAAGGCCGTCGGCGTCTCCGTTGCGACGGCGAGCCTGGCCATCAACGGGCAGCCGGGCGTTGCCGAGGAAACCAGGCGGCGCATCGTCGCCGCGGCGCAGCAGCTCGGTTACCGCGCCAATCCGCAGGCGCAGGCGCTGCGCCGGGGGCGCACCATGACCTACGGCTTTGTGGTGCGTAACTTCGCCAACCCGTTCTTCCTCGAGGTGCTCAGCGGCGCGCAGCAGGTCGCCGGCGACGCCGGGGCCACGCTGCTCGTCCTCGACTCGCGCTACTCGATCGAGCGCGAGCGCCAGCACGTGCAGGAACTGGCCGCGCAGCGGGTAGAAGGGCTGGCCATCGCCCCGGTCGGGCCCGGCGAGTCGATCCGGCTCTGGCAGGTGCTGCGCCCCGGCGCCCCGGCGGTGGCGCTCAACGCGTCGGCGGAGGGGGTGACGGGCATCTGCCGGGTCAGCCCGGACAACGCCGCGGCGGTCGAGCTGCCGATGCGAAGGCTGGCCGAGCTCGGGCACGAATCGGTCGCGTTCCTGTCCGCGCCGCGCCAGCTGATGGCGGACCCGGACCGGCTGCGGCATTTCCGGCGCCTGGCCGCCGAGCTCGGGCTGCGGCCCCGGATCGTGTACTCGTTGCTCACGATCCACGACGTGCAGCAGGCCACCGCGGAGCTGCTGGCCGAGCGCGATGCGCCCACCGCGATCATCACGAACTCCGACTACACGGCGCACGCGGTCTACAAGGCGGCCCGCGAGCTATCGCTCCCGGTCGGGCCCGGCGTCTCGGTCGTCGGCCACGACGACCTGCCCACCTCCGAACTGCTCGACCCGCCGCTGGCGACCATCCGGATGGACCACCGGGCCATGGGCACCGCGCTGATGCAGCGGCTGCTGGAACCCGGCCCAGCCGATGACTACGTAGCCGCCGTCGAGCTCGTCGAGCGCGCCTCGCTGCGGTCGCCAGACGCCCAGCTACCTGCCCGGACGGATGGCCAGCGGCCTGCGGCGACAACTCGGTAACGGGCCTTGACACCCACCCAGGCCTGGGCGACCATACCGATGCTAAACGTTTTAGGCATTTAAGGGCCTATGCATTTCGCCGGGGAGGGTCCGCTCACTTCCTGACATTTACGTGCGGCTTTTCTGCGGGCCGCGCTCGCGTCATCGGACGGGAAGCAACAGGAGGCATTCGCGTGAGATCGCCACATCGGTACACGCTCGCCGCGCTCGCGGCTCTCGCGCTGCTGGCAGCCGGCTGTTCGTCGGGCTCATCGCCGAGCTCGAGCGGCGGGCCCAACTGGGCCACGGTCGGCTCGGCATCGGCCGGCGGAGGAATGGCCAAGCTCATCGCCGCGGCCAAAAAGGAGGGCACGCTGAACGTGATCGCGCTGCCCCCGACCTGGGCCAACTACGGCGCGATCATCAGCACGTTCGAGAAGAAGTACGGCATCAAGATCAACTCGGCCAATCCCGACGGCAGCAGCCAGGCCGAGATCGACGCCGTCAAGCAGGAGAACGGAACCGCGGCCGCGCCCGACGTGCTGGACATCGGCATGGCGGTCGCCCTGGTGAACACGAACCTGTTCGCGCCGTACAAGGTCAGCACCTGGTCCGACATCCCCACGGCGCAGAAGTCCTCGGCCGGCCTGTGGTACCAGGACTACGGCGGCTACATGTCCGTCGGCTACTCGGCCAAGTTCGGCACGATCACCTCGATGAGCCAGCTGCTCGGGCCGAAGTTCAAGGGCGCGGTCGCGCTGAACGGCAACCCGACCGAGGCCAACGCGGCGCTGAACGGCGTGATGATGGCCAGCCTGGCCAACGGCGGGAGTGCCAGCAGCATCGCCAAGGGCGTGTCGTTCTTCCAGGAACTCAAGTCGAAGGGCAACTTCGACTCGGTGCAGGCAACCGGCGCCACGATCAAGGCGGGGACCACCCCGGTGGTGCTGAACTGGGACTACCTGAACCTGCCCAGTTACGTGGGCGTGTCGAACTGGAAGGTGTTCATCCCATCGGACGCCGTCCTGGGCGGCGACTACGCTCAGGCCATCAACAAGAACGCGCCGCACCCGGCCGCGGCGAGGCTGTGGGAGGAGTTCCTCTACTCGCAGGCCACCGACGGCGGGCAGAACCTGTGGCTGGCGGGTGGCGCCCGGCCGGTGGAGCAGCAGGCCATGACCTCCAACAGCACGATCAACTCCGCGGACGCGGCGAAGCTGCCGCCCGTGTCCGGGACGCCGGTGTTCCTCACCCAGTCCCAGGCCACCGACGCCGCTAACTACCTGATGGCCAACTGGGCCAAGGCCGTCAGCTAGCGAGGGATGGTGGCAGCAACCGCGACAACGCCAGCCGGCGCCCGGCCCGTCAGGGCC
>DATHPF010000397.1:0-23852 GCA_035484155.1 Streptosporangiaceae bacterium | reverse complement strand
ACCCGCACGGACTCACGAAAAGTCACCAGCAACATACGAAACAGATATATGACACGGGGACAACTATCGCCGGGCCGCGATGCGGACCGAAATGTCGGATCCAAACGTGAAAATAGGCCTCGCTGAAACGTGAAGACCACTTGGTGGGCGCAACTGGGTTCGAACCAGTGACCCCTCGCTTGTAAGGCGAAAACAGCCCACAATAAAGTCCAGCTCACAGAGTCGGCTTCATGCGCTTGACCTGCGAAAACCATGCCCTGAGGTGCCCCGGGATGCCTGGGAAAGTCTGCACGGTGGTTCCCGCAAGTGGTTCCCGGAGCAGCATCGGAGATCGGCGATAGCTCGGCATAGGAACGGGCGCCCGCCACCGCATCTCTTGACCCCTCGCTCGAAGAGGGAGTTAGGGCCTTCGGAGACCCATTCTTGGCCCTCGGCACGCCCAGGCAGCGACATGACGAAAGAGCACAACCGGGCGCCAGCCCCGGGCGCTCAGAAAGGGCAAGCGGTCAACGCACCGTCGCATCCCTAGCCAGCGGCACGGGCGGTACTGGTCGTGGCCGCGCTCAGCTGGCCGCGCGACGTTCCCGCATTCGGCGATCCGCGGGTGGGCCCGGAGAACGGCCTCCAGCTGGGCCGACAAGACGTTCTCGCCCCGAACCCTGATCACGCCCTTGAGCCGGTCGTGGAAGAACAGCAGTCCGGAGTCATCGAAGCATTCGGCGTCGCGTCGACGGCTATGGCCTGACCGATCTCGGCATCGTGACCTACCGTCGGCCAGACGAGCCGCTCGTTCCCGGTAGCTCGGGCCGTCCGTTGCGCAGTTCGAGGTGGTAATCGCCGACAATCCCGGCACCGACATGCGGCTGCCGCCACGGCAGGTTGGCGAGGTCATGATCAGGCCGCGCCAGCCGTCGGGCGGGCTGAGGATGAGCCCGCGGCCCACCCGATGGAACAGGCACACACCTTCGACTCCCGTTCCCGGCCGCGGATCGCCTGCGACAGCGAGGGCCGCGAGATGAACAGCACCGCGGCGGCCCCGGTGATGCCACCGTGGTCCACGACGGCCAGGAAGTACTCAAGCGAGCGGATCTCCAGCAGGCCACCACAGATCGCCCGACTTGTTCGCGCGGCCGAAGTGGTTCAGCAACCAGGCTGCTGACCTTGCAGACGTGGCCAGCGGAGGCTCAGGCGGCGAGTTCCAGTATCGTCGCGTTCGCCATGCCGCCTGCCTCGCACATAGTCTGCAGGCCGTAACGGGTCCCCGTGTCCCGCATCCGGTGCACAAGGCGTGTCATGAGGATTGCGCCCGAGCCCCCCAGTGGGTGTCCGACTGCTATCGCCCCGCCGAGCGGGTTGAGCCGAGCCGGGTCGGCGCCGGTCTCAGCCAGCCAGGCCAGCGGCACGGGCGCAAACGCCTCGTTGACCTCGAAGATCCCGATGTCGCCGATGCGGAGCCCTGCCCGGCTCAAGACAGCTGCCGTGGCCGGGATCGGGGCCGACAGCATCATGACCGGATCGTCCCCGCGCACCGCCCCGGCATGGAACCGCGCGATCGGCCGCAGGCCCAGCTCGGCCGCGCGCTCGCTGGTCGTAATCAGGAGCGCGCCGGCTCCGTCAGAGATCTGCGACGAGTTGCCCGCATGGATGCGGCCGTCTGGCCGGAAGGCCGGGCGCAGCGTAGCAAGCACCTCGGTCGTCGTGTGCCGCCGGACGCCTTCGTCGACGCGCACGACACCAGCCTCCGTCGGGACCGGGACTATCTGGCCGTCGAATGCCCCTATATCGATTGCCTCAGCGGCCAGCTGATGTGAGCGCGCGGAGAACTCGTCCAGCTCCAGCCGACTGAGGTTCCACTTGTCCGCCATCATTTCCGCACCGATGCCCTGGCTGAAGCTGTCGGTCCGGTACCGCGCCCGGACCAGCGGCCCGTAGGGCAAGCCCGTCTCCCGGGCCGAGCCTAGCGGCACCCGCGACATCGACTCGACTCCGCCCGCAATGACCACGTCCTGCTGGCCGGACATCACCGCAGCCACCGCGAAGTGAACGGCCTGCTGGCTCGACCCGCAGGCCCGGTCCACCGTCGTGCCAGGAATCGACTCAGGCCAGCCGGCGGCCAGCACGGCCTGCCTGCCAACGTTCGTGGACTGATCACCAATCTGGGTCACGCAGCCCCAGATCACGTCGTCAACCTGACCGGGCTCGACTCCGGTGCGCTCGAGCAGTGCGGTGAGCACCAGTGCCGACAAGTCGACTGGATGCACGCCGCTGAGACCGCCGTTGCGCTTCCCGATCGGCGCGCGGACGGCGTCCGCGATAACTGCGTCGCGCATTAGGTCCTCCAGGGCAGGAGCCGCGCAGGCCCGTCCGGTATGACGGCCCGAATGCATCTATCGGACCAGATCACGCAGCCTGTGACCAGACGTTACTTCTAATCAGCCGATAGGCACGGACTGTGACCAGTGGCAGGAGAATAGCCCTGCAGGCCGACTCGGTGCCTGGCGATCCTGCGGTCCTTGCGTCGGTCCTGATTGCGTGCCCACCGTCATTGACGCGCACGATAAGGGGCACAGTGACCAGCGACCTGACTGGGAAAGTTGCGTTCATCAGCGGTGCGGCCCGCGGGCAGGGACACTGTTACGCGCTGCGACTGGCCACCGACGGGGCGGACATCATCGCACTGGACACCTGCGACAACGTCGAGCACGTCGGCTGTCCGATGGCCACCGAGGCAGACTTGGACGAGACTAAAGGCTGGTCGGGGAACGCGGCCGCGAGGTCGTGACCGGAATCGCCGACGTACGCTCGCCGGGCGCCGTGGATGTCGTCGTCGCGGAAGGCTGGACGCGTTCGGCCGCATCGACGTTGTCTGCGCGAATGCCGGGCTGACGACATACGGCAAGACCTGGCTGCTGTCCGAGGAAGAGTTTGATGCGATCATCGGCGTCATAATATTCCGCTTAATAAGCTTCCACTTTGAAGAATCGGCCGGCCGATGAGCCTCAACCTCGACGCACAGAGCTTTCGTGACCTGCTGGCGGATCCGACAGCGGCCGAAGAACTTTCGGCTGTCTCAGGGAGCCCGCTGGTGGTCGTCCAAGCCGGCGCTGCGCTGGCCGACCTAGACATCACACTTGTTCCGTCCGTAGTCGTGGCAGTCGCCCGCGATCCACTGTGCCTGCCCGTTGCCGGGTTCCAAGCGGCCGATATCATCTTGACTGAGGACACCTTCGCAAGTGCTCCATTCGTCGCGCCTGAAGAGGGGGTCGCGGAAGCGATCGGGAGGATTGCGGCCGTCCTGGCCGCCAGCCCGGTGGCCGGCGCCGCCCTAGCGCTACTGCTGCGCAGCTCCACAGGGCTGACGGTACCCGCAGCGCTGATCGCCGAGTCTGCAACCTATTCGGCCCTGCAGGAGGGCGCAGAGTTCCGTCGCTGGCGGTCTAGGCACTCGCCCCGGCCGCCGGAGACGGGCGACGAGCGGGTGGTGGTCGAGCACGCTGACGGCGAGCTTCGGATCGTGCTGTCGCGACCGACCCGGCGCAACGCGGTCGACTGGCGCATGCGCGATGCGCTAGTCAGCGCTCTGGCTAGCGCGGCCCGAGATCCTGGCCGCAGGGTGGTGCTGAGTGGCCGCGGCCCCGATTTCTGCGCTGGCGGGGACCTGGACGAGTTTGGCTCCCGGCCTGACCCGGCGATCGCTCACGTCACCAGGCTGACCCGCAGCCCTGCCATGTTGGCGCACATGGTGGCCGCGCGGACCACGGCCCAGCTGCACGGCGCATGTATAGGCGCGGGCATCGAACTACCGGCCTTCGCCCACCGTGTGGTCGCCGCGCCCGGCAGCAGGTTTGGGTTGCCGGAGGTGCGACTGGGACTGGTGCCCGGCGCCGGCGGGACTGTCAGCTTGCCACGGCGGATCGGCCGCTGGCGCACCGCGTACCTGGCCTTGGCCGACCACGTCCTCGACGTCGACGAGGCGCTGCGCTGGGGTCTGATCGACGCTGTAGCAGAAGGCACAGCGATGTGATGAACGAGTACGAGTTGGCCGTTTCGTGCCTTCCGGACCTGCAGGAAGAGCGAGACCACTTGGCCTCCATGCTGCCGTCTGGGGTACTGCCACCGCGAGCGGACGTACCCAAGCTAGATGAACCGCCAAGGTGCGCAGTCCTGGCCTGGGCCCAGTCCGGCCTGATGCACCTGACCGGGCTGGCCTGCGGGCCGCCGCTAGCTCCCACTGCGCCTGTGCTACCTCGCGCCGCGGCAATCGCGGGAGCCATAACCGAGCTGACGGGTCCGGCCTCGGTCCGGATCAACCTAGAGCGCGTCCTTGCCTTCCGGGCTTCCCTTGCCGGATGGAGCAGGCGCGGGAGGGTGTCGGCCAACGGCACCTGCCAGATCCTGCGCGCCGCAGACGGCTGGCTCGCTGTGAATCTTGCCCGCCCGGACGATCTAGCCTGCGTGCCAGCCATACTCGGGCGCGATCTGCGTGGCAATTCCGCCGACGAACTGCGAGCGGAAGCAGCGCTGCGACCGGCCGCCGAACTGGCCACCACGGCGCAAGCCCTCGGAGTGCCGGCCGCAGCGCTGGGCACGGGAACGCCCCCGCCGGTCATTCTGAGCCGAATCGGTGCGGCGGGCCAGGCGTCCCGCCTGGTTCTGGATCTGTCCGCGATGTGGGCGGGCCCGCTCTGCGCCCATATTCTAGCCCGCGCAGGCTGGCGTGTGATCAAGGTCGAGGACGTTAGCCGACCCGACGGCGCAAGGTTCGGGCCTCCGGCCTTCTACGCTGACCTGCACGCCGGAAGCCAAACGGTGATCCTCGATTTCGCAACGCCCGAAGGCCGCAGTGCCTTGACCCGGATCGCCAAGAGCGCGGGCATCGTCATCGAGAGCAGCAGGCCTCGGGCGCTGCACAGGCTGGGCCTGGTGGCCGCGGACTGGCTCACCGCAGCGCCAGGACGCGTCTGGGTATCGGTGACCGGCTATGGGCGCAACGACCCGCAGCAGAGAGTAGCCTTCGGCGACGACGCCGCAGTGGCGGGCGGCCTAGTCGCGCGCGCGTCGGACGGCACACCGGTCTTCTGCGGCGACGCCATCGCCGACCCGTTCAGCGGCCTGTACGCAGGCCTGGCAGCGCTGGCTGCGCACGCCGACGGCGGCGGCTGGCTCCTCGATATTGCGATGGCTGGGGTATCCGCCGATCTCGCCAGGCCGACCAGCGGCCAGGTGTGGCGGCACAGGATCTGCCAGGCGGGCAGGACCTGGGCTGTACGGCACGGCGAGCTCACTCAGCGGGTCGCCGTCCTGTGAACCGCGGCCAGTCATTGCTTGTGATCAACGCTGAGGTCGGCGGCCAGGCGGGGCGGGAAATCCGAGTCAGCGCGGCCCGGATCCTGCAGGTTGGCGCCAGATTGGCCCGCCGCCACGGCGAGGCAGTACTCGACGCGGCCGGCGGGGCTGTCATACCTGGGTTGCACGACCACCACGTGCACCTTCGCGCCCTGGTGGCGGCCCGGCAGTCCGTGGACGTATCCGCAGCGGCGGATCCCGCCGCCTTCGACCGGATCATTACCCAGGCGGCAGCAGCCCTGGGTCCTGGCGCCTGGCTGAGGGTGACCGGCTGGACCGAGACGTCAGCTGGATACCTAGACCGGTACCGGTTGGACAAGCTGACCGGGGCGAACCTGGCCCGGGTCCAGCATCGCAGCGGCGCGATGTGGGTCCTGAACTCGGCCGCCCTGCGCCAGGCTAGTGCGGCCGACAGCGACCTCGCCGGGATAGAGCGGGATGACCGCGGCGTGCCCACCGGTCGGCTGCTGCGCCTAGACGGCTGGCTCCGCGACCGCCTCGGCTCCAGCCTGTCCGCTGACTCGTTCCGCACTCAGCTGGCCGACTTCGCGCGCCGGTCCGCCTGCCTAGGCGTGACCGGATTCACGGACACTACGCCGAACCGGGACCAACCCGATGTCGATGAGTTCACGCAGTTGTCGTCCGCCGGGGTTATCCCGCAGCGACTCGTACTGATGGCCCCTCCCGGCCTGCGGGAACCGGCGGCCGACCGGGTTAGCCTGGGCCCGAGGAAGGTGATCCTGGACGACGCGGCGCTTCCCGAGGCTGCGGAGCTCGCGTCCCTGGCCAGGGCGACCCATCAAGCCGGCTCCCGCCTCGCGGTTCACTGCGTCACGGCCGAGCAGCTGCTCATAACGGTGGCTGCGCTCGAGGAGCTCGGCCGAGCGAAGGGGGATCGGATCGAGCATGCCAGCGTGGTCCCGCCCGGCTATCCGGCCCGCCTGGCGCAGCTGGGTGTCGTGGTCGTCACCCAGCCCGGGTTCATCGGCGTCCGCGGCGACGACTACCTGCGTGACGTCGCCCTGACGGAGCAGGCCTGGCTGTACCCGGCCGCGACGCTGGCCAGGGCTGGCGTCGCCGTCGCAGCTGGCACTGACGCGCCTTTTGGCCCGTCGGATCCGTGGCGCTGTGTAACCAGTGCGGTGACGCGGCGCACACCGGCCGGCCAAGTCCTCGGCCCGGCCGAGCAGATGTCGCCACAGCAGGCGCTGCAGCTGTTCCTGACGGCACCCGAGGATCCGCGTCGGGCGCGCACGGTGGCGCCAGGCCAGCCTGGCGACTTGTGCGTGCTGCGAGTCCCCCTGCGACCATTCCTAGCTCAACCCTCCGCCGAAGGCGTCCGGGCGTGCATCATCGGTGCACAGGTGTTTCCCTCCGACCATGGCTCGTGACCCTTCAGACCCGTAATGCAACGCCGCTGGCCGAGGAACGCGACTCTGCCCGCCGGCAGTTATGCCCGATCGGCTCGTGGGATCATCCCCGTAGCGCTCGCGGCACTTCTCAACCGTCGAGCGGCACATAAGCGAATGATTGCGAAACGCCGTCAAGTACCGACGCATCGCGCCTTGGAGGCGCCGTTCTCCACTAAAACTCACCTTGGGAAAATGGCATGGTCTCGGCACAAGATCAGCTCCGGTCCGTGTCGCCGATCGGCTCTATCGCTAAAATTCCTCGTGAATGTCAGAATCTATTGCGTCACTCTCGCTGCATGCTAGACCGGCCAATCTCGCTATTTCGCACTTCGTCAGCACAAGGTCGTAGATGTCAAGATTCTCCCGTTGCCGGTTCTCAGACGCAGACTTCGGGACTGCCGAAACTCCGCGCTGGATGAGCCAACGTAGCAAGACCTGGGCGGATGTGACGCCACGAACTTCAGCTATGGAGCGTACCACCGGAGACCCAATTAGAGCATGCCGCTGGCCGAGAGGCCCCCAAGCCTGCACGTGTACCCCTTGCGCTTGCAGCGCGGACAGGCTCTCGGTGCGCGGTAGTGCAACTGACATCTGGATCTGGTTCACCGCGGGCACGACGGCGCTCGCCTGCACCAATCGCGCGACATGGTGCGGCTTGAAGTTGGAGACGCCTACGCTGCAAATCAGCCCTTCTCGGACGAGATCCAACATTGTCTCGTATGATTGGATGTAAAGACCAAGACGCGGTAGCGGCCAATGTATCAGGACCATGTCGAGATATGTAGTTCCCAATCTTTCTAGACTTGCCAGAATTGCTTGGCGGCTCCGGCTCGCTCCATGGTCGGCACCGCGGATCTTTGTCGTGATAAATATTTCCGTCCGGTCGATGCCAGAGCCCCGAATGCCCTCGCCGACACCTCGTTCGTTTCCATATCTAGCAGCTGTATCAATCAGTCGATAACCAATTTCGATCGCGTTCGCCACCACGGGCCTCACTTCAGCGTCATTCATAGGCCACGTACCGAGTCCAATCGTCGGCATTTCGCGCCCAGACGGCAGTGCCACTTTCCGTTCGAGTGTCGACATCCCTTCCCTCACGTCCTGCGTAGTAGCCGCTAGATGATCACTAGCCTCGAAGGTGATAACGACGACTGGACGATCTCGCCTGTCACTCACAGGCCGACGCGGTCAACGCGGACGCGCTCCGATCTGGACATCACCACGCCGCAGTTCGCGCCAGATCGCTCGCCGCATCATCTCCGCACTCCCATCGGCAATCCGGGCAATTCGCGCCTGCATGAACCCGTCGACGAGGCGGAGCTCATTCGTAAGGCCCATGCCCCCATGCACCTGTATGGCCCGATCGAACGCCCGGAACCATGTTTCTGTCGCATACGCTTTCACCATCGCAAGCTCTTTCATTGAGGCGATCCCGCTGTCCAAGCGATCGGCGCAGTCCAGCGCCATGGTCGAGGCAGCGTACAGCTCCATACCCGTCTCGGCCAACGGGAACTGGATACCCTGATTGTCGCCGATCTTCACCCCGAACGTCATTCGGATATCCGCATACGCGATACTTCGCTCCAGAGCCCAGCGGCCCAGGCCCACACCGCGAGCCGCATTATAGATGCGGCCGATGCCGACTCCGCTAAGTCCTAGCCGCATACCTTGTCCGATATCCCCTACGATCTGCGCGTGGCTCACAGGGGTGTCGTTGAAGGAGACGATGGCTTCCTTCCCGCCGATCTCACCGAAGAGCTTTACGACGCTGTCGACGCTCACACCCGGGCCATCCATAGGTACCAGGAAAGCCGTAATCCCACCTTTCTTCGTGCGTCGCTCGACGTCATCGGTCACCGCGAAGACGAGAATGAAGTCAGCAGTCGGACCATTGGTCGTCCACTGCTTAGTTCCGTTGAGCCGCCAGTCGCTGCCGTCAGGCGTGGCCCTAGTCCGGATCGCCCACGCATCCGATCCGGCGTCCGGTTCGGACATCCCGAAGCACATCACCTTCCGGCCCGACATCACATCGTCGATGACGTCCGGAGCTTGTCCCTGCGACACGTTTTCAAGAATGAGCCCAGGGCCGCTTGTCCAGTGCCCGATCGCGTCGTAGGGCAGGATCCGGCCCGGGCCGCAACGGTAGTAGAGCGACTCCCAGATCGTGAAGAGAGCCCGCATGCCCAGCCCGGCTCCCCCCAGCTTGGTGCTCGCGAACAAGGTGTAATACCCGGCCTCGGCCGAGCGCATCCGGACTTGACGGCGAAGCGCCTGCGCCGCGGCGACCATCTTGCCATCCGTGCCGTAGAGACTGCGCGGGTCTTCCAGGAGGCCGGTGTTGGCTGACTCCATCGGGACGACAACGGAATCGACGAATGCGTGCACTCCACGAACGATGTCATCGAGGTCGCTCGCGCTCATGGCCTCAGCCCGAGAGCCCGGCAGATGATCTCCCGGTGGACCTGCGAGGTGCCGGCGCTCACCGTTCCGATTCTTGCGTCCTTCCAGAATCGATGCACGTCGAACTCGTTCATGTAGCTGTACCCTCCGAAAACCTGCATCGCGTGATTGGTTGCCCGCTGATAGCTCTCGGTCACGAATAGCTTGGCGACAGAGACCAGTGTTCTGGCGTCCTCGCCCTGTGCCACGGCGCGGGCAGCGGAATAAGTCAGCAGTCGCGCAGCCTCGAGGTCGGCATACATGTCGGCGATCGGATGTGAAATGGCCTGGAACTCGCCAATCGAGCGTCCGAATTGCTCGCGCTGGCTCCCGTAGTCCAGCACCATGTCGATGACCGTCTCGAACCCGCCGATGTAAGCACCGCAGGTGAACAGCCGCTCCAGGGTCATTCCTTCACGCAGCACTGCCCAGCCCTCGCCAGAGGGCCCGATCAAGGCCGTACGCGGTACCCGGACGTTGTCCAGGAACACCTCATTAGTGCCCAGAATGTGCCGACCTACGGTGTCGAGCCGGTTCACGGCGACGCCGGCGGTGGAAGTAGGCACGAGGAACAGCGATATCCCCCGGCTGGCAGGCGAGCTGGACCGGTCGCGGGCAGAGACCACGAGCGTCGTGTTCGGCAGATTTGCGCCGGTCGTGAACACCTTCTGCCCGCTGATGACATAGGCGTCGCCCTCAAGCCGGGCGGTGGTGGTAATGGCCCCGGCATCGCTGCCGGCCCCGGGCTCGGTCATAGACAGCGCCAGGCGCTGCTGCGCTCGCAGGACGCCCGGCAGCAGCGTGTCCCGCTGTTCCCGCGTGCCGTGCGCTTCAATCATGAGGCCCAGAAACACGCTGATGCCGAAGCCGGCCGCGATGTCCATGCCACGGCGACCGAGCTCCTCGGCGACGACGACCATCTCGGCTGGCCCGGCGTCGGCACCGCCGTTCTCGGCTCGGAACGGCATGGCGGTAAAACCCTGCCCAGCGAGAATCTCGAAGAGGTGGGCCGGATACGTGCATGTCGCGTCCCACTCGCGAACCGCCGCCGACGGCGCTTCAGTCTCAAGGATCTGCCCGACAGTAGCGCGGATCAGCTTCCATTCCTCGGGCTCGGGGACCGAGCGCCTCACCGCCCGACGTCTCGCCGAGCCAACCGCGACGTTCACGTCCCCTCCAGGTTCACGAGCATGCCGGGGCGCCGGTTCACCAGTTCCCAGACAGAGCGGCGCCGGATCTTTCCTGACGAGGTCCGCGGGATCTGCGGCACCACCACCACCCGCTCAGGCCATTTATGTCTTTCGATATTTCGTTGCCTGAGGAACTCGGCGAGGTCGGCCACTTCGGGCGCCGCCGTCCCGCTGGGGACAAGTACCGCGACGAGTCGCTCGCCGACAATCGGATCGTGTTCCCCGGCCACGGCGACCTCGGCGATGGCCGGATGCTCCATGAGTACCGATTCGACGGCAGGGGCGCTGATGTTCTCGCCGTTCCTGATGATCAGTTCGGCGCTGCGGCCGACGATGCGCACGTCGTTGCCGACCATCTCGGCGAAATCTTCGGTCCGCAGCCAGCCGTCAGGGCCGGTTACGCGGGCAGGTTCGTCATCCCTGGTGCTGATGATCCCGGCCGCGGCATGGGAGCCGCGCAGCAGGATCCGCGACATCATGTGACCCGAGATGCGCGCCACGGGAGACGCGTCGTCGGAGACCGGTTCCAGCGCCAGCTCGACACCATCCAATGGATGACCATCCAGCGAGCAGCGGCGATCGACCGGCTCGCGCGGCGAACCGGATGTCGCGCTGGGAAACTCGGTGCAACCATACGACCGCACGATTCGGGCATCGAGCACGCGTTCGGCCTCTAGCAGCGTGTCGGTCGGCAGGTACGAGCCCCCGAGCGAGATCGTCTTCAGCCACGCACGCGGATGCCCGGACCTGCGCAGCTCGACCAGGTCGGCGACGTGCTTGGGCGAGAACGCCGCGAACTCGCACGATGTCGCACGGGCCATATCGATCCACTCACGCGGAATCCATCGCTGCGCGGTGAGCAACGTGCCGCGCAACTGGAAGGGCATCGTGGCGCCATACATGACCCACCTGATATGCCCGATCGGCGACGCCAGGCCGATCACGCAGCCGGGGCCCAGCTCAAAGCGGGCCGCAACACTCGTGCAGACGGCAGTGAGCGATGCGGCGGTGTGGATGACGCCTTTCGGGGTGCCCGTCGTGCCCGAAGTAAAGATCAGGGCCTGGGCCCCTGGTAGCCGACGAGCCCCGGCGGCTTGCCCGGAACCGGCTGGCCTGGCCCGGACGTGTTCCAGCGGGACTCCGGGCGTGCGCCGCACAATGAACACCTCCGCGTCCGGTGCGGCTTGATCGATCACCTCGCGCATCTGCGCCAGGTGCGCGACATCCTCGCCGCCGACCACGATCGCGCGTGGGCGAGCGACCTGAAGTATGCCGTTGGCCTCATCGCTCCCCAAGCCGTGCGACATGACGTGGCTGACGGCGCCCAACCGCATGGCGCTGTTGAACAGCGCCGAGGACGCCCACCAGGGTGGCAACCAGATGGATACCACATGACCGGCATCGACGCCTGCTGCCGTCAGCGCACGGGCGAATCGTGTGATCTCCCGGTCGAGGTCCGCATAGCTCAACTGCGTGCCGTCGTCGGCAATCGCGAGACGCTCGGGCGCATTACGAGCACACGACGCGATCGCCGCATCGGCGGGCCCCGGCGGCCTGCTCATTCGGGCGATGATCGTCTGGCAGGCGACGCCCTATACCGGTTGTACGCCGCGCGGAATTCGTCCGAGTCGAAGGATTGCTCCTCGGCCTGAGAAGCAAAGTCCAGGTTGGCGCCGACACGGGTGAGGAGCCCCAGGTTCACGGCACGCTTGGTACCAACCAGGGCCTCACGCGGGAGGCTGGCGAACTGACGTGCTACCACTCGTGCCCGCTCGTCGAGCATGACACGGGTAACTATCTCGCTCGCCAGCCACAGATCCCGGGCCTTCTCGGCGGTGAGGCGCTCACCGGTGAAGAGCATCCGGCGCGCGACGGCCAGCGGCAGAAGTTCGGGCAGGAGAGCGGCGCCCCCGTCGCCGGCGACCAGCCCGCGCGGCACATGCGGATCACTGAGGTAGGCATCCTCGGCCATCAGCATGACGTCGCAGGCGATCGCCAGCGAGCAGCCGAGACCGACGGCCGGGCCGTTGACCGCGGCGATAAGGGGAACGGGAAACCTGAGCATCTCCAGGACGATCTGCCGGGCTTCTGCCATCTTCTGGCCCCGCCATCGCCGGTTCTCCACCAGTTCGGGCCAGCCGTCGCGATCGCCGCCGCTGCAGAACACATCTCCGGTACCGGTGAGGATGACCGCTCGCACGCAGTCCACGCCGGCGATGTCCGCCCACAGGGTGCACAGTCTGGTGTGCATCGCCTTGTCGACGGCGTTAGCCCGGTCGGGCCGGTCAAGGCGGACGACCAGGACCCCGTCGGGCTCAGCCTCGACGCTGATCCCGGGCGGCACGTCGATCAACGCGGCCTTAGGTGAGTCCATGTCCTTATGCCTTACCCACGGTCATGCATGTCCGGGGCGGACCTGGCCAGGCTGAGCGATCTGCGCCGCTCGGCCTGCCACGCACTGAGCTTCTCCTGCGCCCCGGGCGACATGAGCTCCGGTGTCCACAGCGTGTCCGCCCGGATGCTGATCTCCACGCTCCAGACCCCCGCCGTCCGCCGGACAACGGTCTCGACTTCCTGGCAGATCACTGCCGCGTAAATGCACACTGGATCGTCGAGCAGCAGGATGACCCGAGCATGACCGTGGTCATCTACCTCGATCGAACTCACCATGCCGAGTTCGACCAGGCTCAGCCGCGTACCGTTGAAGCGGCTGCACGGATCAAGGACCGATTCCAGGGCACTGGCTATCTGGTTGGCTACCGCGGATGTCGTCTGCTGCACGCCTCAGTCCTTCGCCCGAGCCTGAGCCGCCCGGAAGTGCGAGTAGGGAGCCCCGCCGCCCTCGCTGGCGCGGCGGACCGACCACTGGTCCCCGGCCAGTTCGGCTAGTCGCGTTGCCGGGTCTATCTGATGCAGCCGCAGCAAATTGAGGCCGAGCACATCTCGCCTGATCTCGTCGGTGATGAGGGGGTAACCGTAGCCCTCGACCAGGTGCTGGGGCATCTGGAAGTCGAGGAACGCCTCGATCACCGGGAGCGGATGGGCCAGCGCGCAGCCGGTCGCGAAGAACATCTTGCGGGCCGCGCCCGCGTTCAGGAAGTCGCCGAAGAACCGGGCGAAGCGGTCGGGAGCATTCAGCAACAGGCCGAAGGACGCCTCGAGGTTGAGCCAGACGTTGGGAAAGCTGCACAGGAAGGCAGTGTCCTCGACGAACGCGAAGCCCGAATGGACGACCTCGAAGTTCATCTCCGGGTACATAGCACAAGGTGCCGCCAGATCGCCCACGCCGTACGGCTCGGCCCGGACAGGGCCGAATGGCATTGCTTTGTGGGTCGCTATGACCTTGACGCCAAGATCGAGCGCCAGTTCGATGAACGGATAGGCATAGCCGGGATCGTCCAGTGGCTGATTACGCGTCACGCGGTCGTGATAGCTGGCGGCATAGACCTTGAGCCCGTCCACACCTCGCTCGTTCACCAGGTATCGCACCCTGTCCAGGGCCGCCGCGCCGTCGAAGGGGTTCACCGCCCCGTAGACGATCACCCGGTTCGGATTGCGTTCCCGCAGGACGAATCCCTTCTCGGTGTCCGAGTGCCCATCTTTATAGAAATCCCAGATCGGCGTCCCGTGATAGGCAGCGATATCAACGCCCGCCTCCAGGAAGAGGATCTCCTCGAGCTCGTCGGCGCCCCAGTTGCGGAGGAACTCTTCCTCGGTCAGCCGGCTGTCGTCGTCCTTGGTGAGGAATTTGTGGAAGCCAGCGCCCGCCGCGGACGTGATGGCGGCCTCCGGGATCGCCCAGTTCTCTTTGGTCCAGTTGTAACCGTGCACTACGCCATCGACGACCACGTAGTCACCAACCATGTTGTGCCGTCCGTATCCGTGCGAGAGCTGGGCCGTGTCAGGAAGCGTGTCGGACTAGGACATGCCGAGACAGCCGGGCCGTCACTCGATGCTCAGCAGCTGAGTCGGACGTACCTACCGTCTTCGTAAAAAAGGATACGCCTTTCGGCGATGACGCGTCAACATCGGCCTTGACACCGGCACTTTGGCGAGGTTAAGTATCCCCAGTAGCCTCTGCGGGACGGGTACGGGTCCTGATACCTGCTCCACCCACCGTTGGCCCGAGCAGAATGGAGCTGACGTCCGTCTTGTCGAACCCACCGTCTTCAGAAGCTTCCGGTCCGCTGGCTGGGCTGCGCGTGCTGGACGTCTGCCAGCTCGCAGTCGGGCCTCTCGCGGCGGCCTGGCTGGGCCAGCTCGGCGCGGACGTGATCAAGGTCGAGGCGCCCCAGGGTGACCCGATCCGCAGGCTGGGCCCGGAGCTGAACGGCGTAGCGACCTACTACAGCGCGGTGAACGCGAACAAGCGCTCCATCGTGCTGGATCTCAAGGATCCGGCCGACCACGAGGTCGCGCTGGCGCTGGCGCAAGACGCCGACATCTTCATCCAGAACTTCCGCCCTGGAGTGATCGAACGACTCGGGCTGGGCTACGACCAGCTGTCGCGGCATAACCCTGGCCTGATCTACATGTCGTGTTCGGGCTACGGGACTCGGGGGCCGCGCCGGAAGGAGGGCGGCGCCGACAACTTCATCCGCATGTTCACCGCGTTCGACACGCTCAACGGCGAGGAAGGCGGCCCCTGGCAACGGTTCCGGAATCTCGGCCACGTCGATCACGTCACCTCGTCTTACATCCTCCAGGCCATTCTCATCGCCCTGATGGCAAGGGCCAGGTCGGGCCGGGGTCAGCGGGTCGAGACGTCGATGCTCCAAGCAACGATGGCCTACCAGGTCACCTCGATCGCGGAGTATCTCGCGACCGGACTGGACCTCGTACCGCGCGGGAGTGCTGGCCGCTGGTGGTTCCCGGACCAGGCTTTCCTGGCCAAAGACGGGCCAGTTGCGATCAGCGCCTGGTCGGATGAGCAGTGGCGGGCCCTATGCGAGTGCGTGGGACTTTCGGACGAGCCGGACGTCGTCCACCTTGACCGGGTCGAGCGGCTAGCGCAGCGCGAGCGCCTGGCGGTATTGCTGACCGGACGCCTCGGGGAGCGACCCGTCGATCACTGGGTGGAAATGCTGGCGAGCCGCGCGATTCCGTGCGCGCCGTTCCTGACTCTCGGGCAGCTCGTCGATCACCCGCAGGTCCGTGCGAACGGCATGGTGCGGGTGGTCGAGCATCCGTGGGGCACGGTGCAGCTGTCGGCGCCCCCTTGGCACTTCTCCCGGGACGTCGCCACGGTCACGCGCGCGCCAGTTGCTGACGAGCACGGTAAGCAGATCCGCGCCGACAGCCGCCTCGCGGAGCCGGGGAGCCCGGCCCTATCAGCCGGCGCCGACATGACCGCCGAGCGCTTGGGCCTTCCGCTGGCGGGCATCCGCGTCCTCGAGCTGTTTTCGAGCGGCCTGGCTGTACCGTATGCCGGGATGCAGCTGTCAGACCTGGGAGCCGATGTCGTCAAGATCGAGCGTCCCGAGGGTGATCCCACGCGCGGCTTCGGACCGGCTAGTTCGAACCAGCCTGACCTTACGGCGCCGTTCTGTGAGCTGAACCGGGGCAAGCGCTCGGTTATCGTCGATCCCGGCCGCGCGCTGGATGTCCAAGCCATGCTGGCCAAGCTCGCCGGGGCCGATGTCGTGATCACTGACTGCAGCGCGGAGGATCTGCGCGGAATCAACGACGCCTACGCGGCGCGCAAGTATCCGGCGCTGGTGTTCTGCGAGATCAGCGCCTTCGGCGCGGTCGGGCCGTGGGCGGGCAGGCCGTCCGCCGAACTGGCCATCCAGGCATTCAGCTCGACCTGGGAGTATCTTGGCCGGACGGGAGATCCGCCGCTTCGCCTCGGCGTCGACGCCGCGCAGATCGCCGGCGCCCTGGCCGCCGTCCAGGGTATCCTCGCCGCTCTCGTGGCTCGTGAAAGGCACGGCCACGGTCAGGCGGTCCAGGTATCGGAGGCGGGCATGATGTGCGCGCTCGCATCTCATCTGCTGGCTGCGCACAGCAACCCCGATCTGACCGGCGGCTGGCATCTGCCCGCGCCAGACCTGCCGCCCGAGTACCCCTCCATGGCGGCCGATGGCCCCGTCGAGGTCTCGTTTCCGGATGAGTACGCGTACATAGAGTTCTATCGCGCGCTGGGCGTCAAACCGGACGAGCTGTGCAGCGATCCTCGATTCCTCGACAAGCTCAACCTCGTCATGCACTGGGACGAGTACCTGGAGCTGATCGGGCCGTTCATCAAGAACTGGTCGGCGGAGCGGGTGAAGGCCTTCGTCGAGACATTCGAGGGCATGGGGGTGATCGGGCACTCCTACCAGACTCTGATGGCTGATCCTCAGGTAACAGCGCTTGCGCTTCTTCGCCGGGCCGCGGATACGGACCAGCCAATTGGGCTGCGCGCACCTTGGGACTTCGGTGCGAGCAGCATCCGGGAGGCCGGGTCGGCGCCCCGGCTGGGCGAGTGCGACCTGGCCGAGCTCTGGTGGGAACAGCTAGCTGGGAGAGGCGAATGAGGGCGCGCGCGGGCACCTCATTGATCAGCACAGTGGACGAAACGACGATCGTGGTCGTTCGCGCGCCGGATCGGGAGCTGGATGTCCGCTGCGGCGGGGCGCCGATGATCGATGCCAAGGGCCCGAGGCCTGATCAACGTCAGGCGGGCGTCCCGGGCGGGCAAGCAGGCGCGCAGCTAGGCAAGCGATACGTGAACGCGGCCGACGATCTTGAAGTCCTGGTCACGAAGGCGGGCGCGGGCTCGCTCGCCGACGGCGACGAGGTGCTGCAGATGAAGGCCGCCAAGCCGCTGCCTGCTTCGGACTAACGGGCAGCTAGGTCAGCGCGGAAGCGATCGCCGCCTCAGCGAACTGATGGTCCTGCGCTTCGTCCGGACCGCTCACGCCTAGCGCGCCCACGAGCTGGCCGTCGACCACCAACGGAACGCCGCCACCGAACAGCGCTACCTGACCGAGGCCGGCCACGAGCCCGAAGAACAGCTCGGTGCCGCCGCCCGACATGTCCTGCCAGGCTGACGTAGGAATGCCGAAGCTGGCTGCGGTCTGCGCCTTAACGCGGGCCAGCGTGACGTTGTGGGGTCGCGCACCATCAGTGCAGATCAGGCCCAGGAGCACGCCCGATTGGTCGCAGACCGCGGCCGAGAGGGCGACGCCGCCGGCGGCGTCAGCGGCAGCCTCGACGTGACCGAGCAATTGCCTGACGACCGCTCGGCTCATCGTGAGCCGACTGACGAAAGCGTCCACCTAGTTGTCCTCACTGGCGGGTCCGTTGTCGAGCACGAAAACCGGCACCGCCCGGCCTTCGCCTCTCGTCTCGAAGGCAACGCGTACGCGTGCACCGATCTCTACGGGCTGCGAACCGTCGGTCAGGACGTTCGAGATCATCCTGGGACCTTCGTCGAACTCTATGATACTGACGTTGTACGGGATCAGGCTTTCGAACTCCTTCACCCAGGCGCGGTGATAATCGATGAACGAGAAGACCGTGCCGGTACCGCTCGATGGCCGCCACTCGATGGCGTCCGACAGGCAGGTGGTGCAGTTCGCTACCGGCGGCGCCATGATCGCCCCGCAGTCCGTGCATACCGGAAGGACGAACACGCCCGCGGCTGCGTTCTGCACGAACGGCTGGTTACGTTCGTCGAGTTCGGGGGAAGGAAGGCCCTCCCGGGGGTTTGAGTTCATGTCAGCTTAGCCCTGTCTGTCGTGACTGCGCCGCGTCGGGCGAAGCCTGGCCTGCATATTGTTCACAGCAGCCGCCGAGATCACTTGCCGAGGATGATCGAGCACGTGTTCTGCCAGTGGCCCAGGCTCATGGTCGAAAGCACCAGGTTGCAGTCGGCGAGCTGACGTTCCGGGGAGTCTGCGGTGCCGCGCAACTGATGGACCGCGTCGTAGGTGTTGTGCCAGCCCACCATGTAGGTCATGCGGTTCTGCCCGCCGTTCGGGTTCACCGGGAGCTCGCCGCCCAGTTCGATCCGGCCGCCTTGAATCCACTCGTGGGCCGTGCCGAACTCGCAGAAGCCGTAGTTCTCGAGCGCGGACAAGACGTTGGGCGTGTAGGCGTCCTGGACATACAGCGCCCGCATGTCACTCGGCCCGTAGTCGCAAGAAGACCACAGTCGCTCGGCGTTCGGGACCTGCGAGGGGTGGTACATGGCCTGCGGATCTTCCAGCTCCCGGAAGTTCGACTGGTAACTCATCGCTTCGATGGTGACCGGCGCCTTATGCAGGTCACTGGCTCTCTCGGAGTCCGAGATGATCATCGCGAAGCCACCGTCGCTGACCATGGAGAAGTCCACCAGCCGCAGCGGCGCAATGACGTACGGTGCCTTGAGGTAGGTCTCCGGCGTGATCAGATCACGATAGACAGCCAGCGGATTGAGAGCCGCCGCCTTGCTCTGCGCGATGGCGACCGCCCCCAGTTGCTCTTCGGTCGCGCCGAAGTCGTGCATCCGGCGCCGGTAGTTGAATGCCGCCGTACTGCCCGGATTCGCCAGGCCGTACACGGTCTCGAAGTTCCCGCCGATATGGAAGCTCGTCATGCCGAACACGTTCCGGTTCGAGCGCTGATTTGTCCCATACATCAAGGCCACGTGCCGGCAGACGCCCGCGGCAACGGCCATCACGGCAATTTGCAGGGCCTGGCCCTGGTAGGCGACGTTGTAGGCGACGTGCGGTTCGATCCCCAGGCGGTGCCCGACGACGCCCAGCTCCCCGTTGCCGCCGAAGCTGTGCTGAACGATCAGGCCGTCCAGGTCTTGCGCCGCGATTCCTGCGTCGGACAGCGCCTCGCGCAACGCCCAGATCGCCAGGTCGTCGCCGGACCTGCCGGGTACCTTGCCTTGGGGTGTCGCGCCGACACCCACGATGCTTGCCTGGCGATTAAGGTCACTGATCATCGGCTACCTCGTTGACTGGCCTTCCGCTGGGAGAAGACTCCGAGTTGCTGCCGATGTCCCGGTCTGGTGCTCGACCAACCGGCCACCGCCTGCCATATCGCCCTGGGAAGGCGGTCGGGTGTGGGTAGGGTCGCGCTACAAGAATCTCTCATCGGCGCTCCTTGACCGCCCGCAGCAACTCGCAGATTTCTGCACTGACTAGACGAGTTCAGGATTCTTTTCTAGCATATCCGTGGGGTCCCGACAAGGAGATGACCCTGACAAGGAGCCTAATTCGGACGATTCACAGCTCGCTCCCGCCTGCCGGGGGGCCGAACAAGCGGTACCCGGCCCCTCGTCATGGTCGCCGACGGCGGCGGGTCGCCCGCGCTTGTCCGCGAGGCCAGCGCCCAGTGGCTCTCGGCGGCTACCCTCGTCCCGCTGGTCTGGTCACGTTGACATGTCAGCGGCAGGCGCCGATAACTGAGGCTGCTATTTTCTAGGTAGGCATCCGCTACTCACGCGAGGTTAATTTGGCGAAGACGGTACGGACGCTGGACGGCGAATCCCGTCGCGATCATGACATCAACTCGCGCATCCACAAACCGAAGCTTGCGGAGAAGGTCGCGCTCGACATCGAGCGTGAGATCCTCCGGCGCGGGTGGCCCGTAGGCCAGATCATCGGCTCGGAGAAGGAACTGCTCGCTAAGCACCAGGTCAGCCGCGGAATCCTGCGGGAGGCGGTGCGACTGCTCGAGCATCACCTGGTAGCCACAATGCGACCGGGTCCTGGTGGTGGCCTGGTCGTGACCGCGCCGGATGCGGCCGCTGTAACCGGTGCAGTCGCAATGTACCTGGAATATCAGCGGGCAGCGCCCACTGTTGTCTTCGAGGCACGCATAGCGCTCGAGCTAGTCGCGGTGCAGATGACGACCGAACGGATCGACGAGACGAAGATCAACAAGTTGAGAGCACAACTGGCCCGCGAGGCGGCGACGGATCCGAGCGAGTACCCGTCTCATAGCCACGACTGGCACATCCTCGTCGCCGAGATGAGCGAGAATCCGGCGCTCACCCTGTTCATCACCGCGTTGTCCCGCCTGACAATGGATACCGCCGCCATTGCCCGGGAACTGCGGATACCGGCCCCGCGGGAAGAAGCCGAGGAGGTGCACAAAGCGCACAGCAAGATCACCGAATCGATAGTCGGGGGCGACATAGGACTGGCCCGCCATCGCATGCGCCGTCACCTGGAAGCGATCGAACGCTATACCAGCGGCCACTAGCGGCCTAGTTGCGGCCGTGGCGGTGAGTGGCCGGGATCGGCCTGGCCCTGGATCACTTTTCAGAAGGCATCCTCAGCATCCGCTGGATGAGCAGCGCGACTCCGTCGGCTACCGCATCAGCATCGGTGTGCACCGCGGTGTAGTTCGCCGACAGCGCCATGAAGGCGTACACCGAGAGCGGGACGAACGAACCGACGCGGATGACGGTGGGCAGCGGATCGAGTCCCGACCTGGCCACCAGGCCGTCTATTTCATCCGATATCCACTTGCGGTCACCCAGGTCTCCCCCGCTTCGGCCGAGCGGATCGAGCTCCCACGAGAACAAGGCGATGACGAGCATACGATGCTCGGCCAGGTAGGTCGCGTACCACTTGATATACCGGCGCAGGACCTCCATCGCGCCGATCTGCGGCTCCTCGAGTAGCAACTGCTCCAGAGCCGTGCGCGACGCCATTCCGCCTTCTTCGAACAGCGCGCTGGCCACGTCCTCCTTCGAATCGAAGAACCGGTAAACCGTGCCGTGCGCTACCTTTGCCTGCTTGGCGATGTCAGAGATTCGCGTGGCGGGAAAGCCCCGCCGGGCGATGACGCGGGCCGCGGCGTCGAGGATCTGCCGTCGCCGTACTTCCGGCTTGAGATAACGAGGCGTGCTTGCGTCAGGCACCGCGCCCCCGCCAGGTCAATTTGAATTCCACTACTCACTTCCTTCTGTTCTACTGTCGACATTTTCGGATCCTGATCAATGGTATAGACCAGGCCGCTATTGGTCGAGTTGGGCTGGATCGCAGCATGCCCGGAATTACTGAGACCGAAGATTCGGTCCGGGTAGTACGCCGGGTGATGTTGTGGTAGTGCTTTCCGCCGCGCAATGCCGCTAGTCCGCGGACGGCAGCGGTCGTGCGGATATCACCGGCAGCGGTTGACCGGACAAAGCGAGCGTGCCGGCGCCGGATCTCACGCACAGGACCTCCAGATCCCGACTGAGATCGCCGTAGCGCTTGCCGACTTCGCTTCCGCCGCTCAGCCGTGGATCCAGTTTAGACCGCTGACCGGGCCGCATCCCCGCCTCTATCATGGGCAAGCCCCCGCACTCCAGCACCAGATTTTCCGCGCCAGCCTTGATGACGATGACTTCGGTGTCGCAGACGGCGCTGCGTAGTCTTATGCCCGGTTTCATGATCAGGTATCCTCCCCGAGAAAGGCAGCTCAGCGCCAGGCGCAGGTCACTCCTGTGCTGTTGTCGCCCAATAGTGCTCAATGACGGCCTGGCTTGCCGCGTCCGCAGAGCCGGACCAGCGAACGGTGCCCTTTTGCAGGATCAGCGCTCGGTCCGCAAAGGCGAGGGCCCGCGTGACGTACTGTTCGATGAGCAGCACGCTGATGCCGGCCCGGCGCACCTGATTCAGCGCCTCGATGACGATGTCGACAGCTTTCGGTGCCAGGCCCAGCGACAGCTCGTCGGCGATGAGCAACTTTGGCTTCATGGCCAGGCCAGACGCCACCGACAGCATCTGCTGCTCGCCTCCCGAGAGGCTGGAGGCGATCTGATTCTTGCGCTGGTACAGGATCGGGAACATCTGGCAGGCCTGCTCCAGCGCTTCGACGCGGGCCGACTTGGGCCGGATCCAGCGCACCGCCATGCGCAGGTTGTCCAGCACAGACATTGTCGAGAAGATCCCCCGTCCTTCAGGGAGATAGACCAGGCCCAGTTGGCGGATCTGATGCGCCCGCAGGCTCTGGAGCTCGACGTCGCTGAAGCGGACTTGACCGCTCAGAGGCTGCACCAGGCCGGATATCGCACGCGCGGTCGTGCTCTTGCCAGCTCCGTTCGGCCCGAGCAGGGCCACAGCCTCGCCCTTGCCGACGGACAGCGACACGCCAAACAGCGCCCGTGCCGATCCGTAGTTGACGTGCAGGTCCGAGACGGACAGCAGCGCTCCCGTTAGCTCGCTCGTCGTGCCGGCCAGGTCCCCGGCCATCAGGCATCCCCCTTCGCTGCGTCAACACCCTCATGGCCGAGGTATGAGGTCCGAACCCGTTCGTTGGCGGCGACACCCTCGGCGGTGCCGCTGGCGATCAGTTCCCCGAAATCGAGGACGTAGACCAGCTCGGCCAGCCGGCTGACCACGCTGAGGTCGTGCTCTACGATCACCATCGAGATGCCCTTTGCCGCCTGTACTGTCTCCAGGGCGCTGCAAAGACGGCTCGTCTCATTGGAATCCAACCCGGCGGACGGCTCGTCGAGCAGCACCACCTTCGGGTCGAGCGCGAGCGCCCGGCCCACCTCCACCAGCCGGGTCAGGCCGAGAGGTAGGCCGACGGCCGACATGTACTGCACATCGTGGAGTCCGAGCATGTCCACCAGCGCATCGGCTCTCCGCGCTTCCTGATCGGCGATGTCGCCGACCCGCACCGGGACAACCAGGTCGGTCCACAGCCGACCGCGGGCACGGCTCATGCGATCAGCGAGCACGAAGTGGTCGCGAATCGTCAACTCCGAGAAAAGCTCGGGATGCTGGAACGTCCGGCCTAGCCCGGCCCGGGCTCGCCAGACCGGGGATCTGCGGCTGACGTCTGTGCCGTTGAGGATGATCCGTCCCTCGGCCGGCCGGATCACCCCGGACAGCACCCCGAACAAAGTGGTCTTGCCGGCGCCGTTCGGTCCTATCAGCCCGACGATTGCGCCCAGCGGAACAGTCATGTCCACGGCCCGCAGAGCCTGCACGCCGCCAAACCGCACCGACACTCGCTGCGCTTCAAGCGCTTTTTCCTGCCTGCTGGCAGGCGCACGGACCACTGGGGCGGCGCTCACGGGCTGTACCGCACGGAACTCAGCAATGCCTTGGCCCGGGTCGGCCGGGCTGGGCAGCGGCTCCACGGCCAGTTCGTCACCAGGGCCCGGTCCCTTAGCGGGCCCGGCCGTTCGCGTGCGCTTCACGAGGGCCCAACCGCGGCGGAACGTCGTCTTGGCCAGGCGGACGTTCACCGCGACAGCGCCGTCAGGGTCCTTCAGCACCATGATCGCGCCAAGACCGAACAGCGCTGACGGCACACTGCTCCAGGCGAGCGGCAGGTAGACGAGGAACAGACCGGGTATCAGCGTGTAGCTGAGGCCGGCGACTAGGGCCGCCGGCGTCGAGCGGAGGCCGGCCGTGACGATGACGGCGAACCATACGAGCCCGGTCAGAGTCGCATAGGTCGTAGGCAGAGCTACCTGCGAGTACGAGGCGAGAAGGCCGCCACCGAGGCCGGCGATCAGCGCGGCGAGCCCCGAGATCAG
>DATHPF010000396.1:0-1764 GCA_035484155.1 Streptosporangiaceae bacterium | reverse complement strand
CGTCGGCGAACTCTCCACCCAGAGCGAGCTGTTCCGCCAGCACTGGGCCTCGCACAACGTCAAATTCCACCGCAGCGGCCGCAAACGACTCCGCCATCCCGCCGTCGGCGAGCTCGACCTCAACTTCGAGGCCATGGAGCTGCCCTCCGAGCCCGACTTGCGCCTCAACCTCTACACCGCTGACCCCGACACCCCTGCGGCCGACGGACTCAAACTACTTGCCAGCTGGGCCGCCACCCGCGCCGTCGACAACACCGGCACGCGAGACGCTCACGACGTTCGCTGATCAACCAGCGCTCCAGCAGAACCTGCTTGCCGGCGCGCCTGACAACGCCACGGCTGCAGCCGAGGACGCTGCTCCGGTCAGGTGCCCAGGACAGCAGGCGGTTCCGCAGATCGACGGCCTAAAGCTCGGGTGAAAGACCGGGACGATAGATGCATCGTCGGCTCTGGGACGTTATCGAGGGCGTTAGCGCGATTCGGCCGACCCTTGCCAGCCGGGACATTTCGAACTTTTAACAGGTTACACTTGGTGGGGCGAGTGGGACTCGAGCCCACAACCGGCGGATTATGAGAACTACGGCCCCGTGCACCGGACGCGCTAGCTGCACGGATACTACGGAGCCGTGCCGCCGATGGCCCTGAACGCACTGGTTGCACAGATGGCTCGGTCCACGAACCGGTCCACGGCCGCGGCGCCCGATCCCTCAACCCTGCTACTGTGCGTAACGTCGTTAGCAGCGCCCGGCCCATGTCAGGAGTCTGGGCCCAGCCCGGAACATAACTGACCGTGGGGTCTCAGCGCGCCCGCGCCGTCCGCACGGTCGGGTTGGCGGTGCGGCGAGCTAGCATCGTGGCATGAGCGTGCAGCCTTCAGAGCAGGACAGTCACGACGTCATCCGTCTCGGTGGCGAAACGGCTGCCGTGGTTCGGGTGCACGAGTACCACACGCTGAGGGCCCTGCGGGACCGCGCATCCGCCGAGCAGGTCGAGGAAGCCGAGATCGACGCTGCCATCGCCGAGCACGAGGCCTGGAAGGCGGCCGGGCGGCCGGGTCTGAAGTCGCACGACGAGTTCATGGCTAAGGTGTTCGGCGGCTCCCGGTGAGGATCATCTGGTCAGAGATCGCGCAGGCGACCTTTGTCCGCTTCATGGCCGACCAGGCCGGGATGATGGCCGTCAGCCGCGCCCTGGAAGCCTTAGCTGACGATCCGGCGCCTTCGGGCGCGTTCGTCCGCGGTGCCTACCGTAGGCTGCGCGTTGGCCCTTACCGAGTGCTGAATGAGGTCGAAGGGAACCTGATCACCATCGTGCGGATAGACCGGGTATGAGCCGCCGACCACCGATTCGAGCAACTGGCATCGGCCCCGGTACTGCGCTGAGAGCGACCCGATTCCCCGCGTTCTCGCCATACATCGACCGCGGGGACGACGCGAACGGCACAACGCCCGCCAACCGTCACTACCTCACAATCCCGCGGAGAGTTCCCTGGTTCTGGGAGAGTGCTGCGACGTGCAGTCGCTGACCGGCTTCGCTCATGCCCTGGTTTGTCAGAGGGTCGCGTTACCGTCATTCTCTGTGCTGGCCCACGCGGCGGCATGTGAGGAGCGGACGATGAAGGAACTGGTCTTGCCGGTGCCGAAGATGGTGTCGGCAACCTATGTAGTCCCGGTACCCACGCCGATGGGCGCGGCCGAAGCAAGGCAGAAGGCCAGTACGGCGGTCGAAACGAGGCTGACCGGGCCGCTGCGGACGCTAACGGCG
>DATHPF010000395.1:0-30002 GCA_035484155.1 Streptosporangiaceae bacterium | reverse complement strand
CGACCAGCTGGAGGACCGTCTCCGCGGCCGCCTCAAGGTCCTCGCTGCCCCAGTAGCCGCGCAGCGCCGGGTCGAACGCAGCGCCGAGCCAGTGCAGCAGCACGGGCCGGCGCGCGACCGTCAGCACCTGCCGGTAGACCTCGAGATAATCGTCGGCCGATCGCGCGCTGGCCGCCAGCGCGCGGCTCGCCATAACGATGACCTGCGATCCCGCGGCCTGCACGAAATCGACCTGGTCCGCATACGCGCCGATGATGGCGGTCAGCGAATGCACTCCGGCGGTCAGCTGGTCGGTGCCGGCGCCGCTGGCGATCCGCATACCCAGTTCGGCTGCCCGCGCCGACGACCTGCTGATCAGCTCACGCGCCTGACCGAACGTGAGCCCCATGCCGCGCTGGGCGGTATCCATGGCCTCCGCCACGCCGAACCCATACCGCCAGAGCTCCTCGCGGAACCGCAGGGTGGCATCCCAGTCGATGCTGCCGCCGGGGCAAGCGGCGACGTGCGCCGCGGCATACACGCTCCGCCGCACTGGCGGCGGATACCCGGCCGCCCAGGCTGGGGTTGGCACATCGAGCGGCGCCGTCCGGCCGGGGAGCACGATCTGCGCGTTCATCTCAGATCTCAAGCGGCGGCACGGTGAGGCGGCGCCCCTGCGCCGAGGACTGCTGAGCGAGACCGGCGAGCTGCACGCCCTTTGCACCTTCGGCGAGATCCCAAGGGAACGGGGTGCCCTCGGCCGCGGCCCGCAAGAACAGCTCCCACTGGACCTTGAAGCCGTTGCCCAGCGGCTCGTTGTCTGGCACGTCGGTCCACTGTGCGAGGTAATCGATCGGATCCGGCAGGTCCGGATTCCAGACCGGCATCGGCGTCGAGACCCGGTGCTGGATCGCGCAGTTGCGCAGCCCAGCGACCGCGCTGCCATGCGTGCCGTCCACCTGCAGCTCGACGAGCTCCCGGCGATTCACCCGGACGGCCCAGGATGAGTTGACAGAGGCGACGACACCGGAGTCGAACTCCACCACCGCGTACGCGGCGTCGTCCGCGGTGACGTCGTACCGCTGTCCCGACTCGTCCCACCGTTCCGGCACGTGCGTGGCGGCGCGGGCATACACCGTGCTAATCGGGCCGAAGAGATCCTCGAGCAGGTACTGCCAGTGCGGGAACATGTCGAGCACGATGCCGCCGCCAGCGTCCGCGCGGTAATTCCAGGACGGCCGCTGCGCGGCGATGTCGTCGCCCTCGAACACCCAGTAACCGAACTCCAGCCGGGCCGACAGCAGGCGGCCGAAGAATCCGGACCTGACCAGCCGGCGCAGCTTGATCATTCCGGGCAGGAACAGCTTGTCCTGCACGACTCCGCTCGTGATGCCCGCCTCGCGCGCCTGCCTGGCCAGCCGCAGCGCGCCGGCCAGAGTGCCCGCGGTGGGCTTCTCGGTGTACACGTGCTTGCCCGCCGCGATGGCCATGGTCAGGCTCGCCTCGCGCGCGCTCGTGACCTGACTGTCGAAGTAGACGTCGACCAGCGGGTCGCTCAGCACCTCATCGAGGCTGGTCGACCAGCGCTCAAGCCCGTGCCGCTCGGCGATCTCGCGCAGCCGGTCCTCCCGCCGTCCGACCAGGATCGGCTCGGGGTATATCGAGGTGCCGTCCGAGAGCGTGATGCCGCCTTCGGCCCGGATGCTCAGCAGCGACCGCTCCAGGTGCTGGCGGTACCCCATCCGGCCAGTGACCCCGTTCAGGGCAACGTTGATGACCTTGCGTGTCATGATCGCCCTTCGGGTTCAGTTCGGCTCGGTGCGCATGTCCGTTCATGCGCGCGGGACTGGATGGCCCGGACTGGGCGGTCCGGACTGGGCGGTCCGGACAGGCGGCCGCAATCCCGGTTTCGGAAAGCACTTTCCCAAGATTAGGCTGGCTTTGGAAGACGGGTCAAGGTAGCGGAGGAGGCGACAATGACGGACTCCGCTGGCGCGCCCGCGGCATCGTCGGATGCCGCCACCGCCCGTGACACCGAGCCGCACTCAGGCCAACCCGGCTCGCAGGTCACGCTCCAGGATGTGGCGGACCGCGCGGGCGTGTCCCTCACGACTGCGTCGCGGGTCCTGAGCGACAGCCCGCGGCGGGTTGGACGGCAGCTAGCCGGCCGCGTGCAGCAAGCGGTCGCCGAGCTCGGCTACACGGCGAATCTCCAGGCCCGGGCAGTCGCCACCGGCCAGAGTTCCATGGTGGGCGTGGTCGTACACGACATTGCGGACCCGTACTTCTCGTCGATCGCGGCCGGCCTGATGGATGTGGCTCGCCCGCTGCGGCTACTCGTTTGCCTGTCCAGCACGACGGAGCACGAGGCAGGCGAACGGAAGTATGTGGCACTCATGCGTTCGCAGCGGGCCCGGGCTGTGATCATTATCGGCAGCAGGTCTGACGACCCGGTCATGCTGGCTGAACTGCGCGCGGAGATCGCCGCTTTTACCAGGTCAGGCGGCCGCGTCGCGTGCATCGGGCAGGACCTGCTTGACATCGACACGATCCTGCCGGAGAACGCGGCCGGTGCCGAGGCCCTGGCCGCGGCCCTCGTCGTGCAGGGCCATCGCAGGTTTGCCGTGCTGGCCGGGCCGCCCGGCTTGCTGACCGCGCGAGACAGGCTGGCCGGATTCGCCGCCGGGCTCGCCGAGTGGCGGGTCAGCATCGATCCGAAGTTGGTCGTGCACGGCGCATTCACGCGGGACGGCGGCTATGAGGCCATGAGCACAGTGCTGGCGATGGGCGGCGAACTGCCCGATTGCGTCTTCGCCGTCAACGACGTCATGGCGGTCGGCGCGCTGGCCCGGTTGCGGGCCGCGGGCGTGTCGGTGCCCGGCGACCTCGGCCTGGCCGGCTTCGACGACATCACGACGCTTCGCGACGTCTACCCGCCGCTCACGAGCGTCAGGCTGCCGCTCGCGCAGATGGGAGAGATGGCCGCGCGTCTCGTCCTCACCGCCGCGAGCGCCGACCGGTCTCGCGTCCTCCCGGTGCCAGGCGAGGTCATCCTGCGCGAGAGCACCCTTCGGCTGCCACCGGGTCGTTGAGAACGCGGAAACCATCGACGAGCGACGATCTGCCGGTCATGGGTGTCGAATTACTGTTGCCAGAGCAACAGCAACGCGACACCCATGGATGATCAGGACCTGGCTGCGCGACCTCTTGCGTGCGTCCCGGCTCTCCGGTACGTTGCGCCTAATCGGGAAAGCGCTTGCCAACGAGCGAGACCACCTGGCACGGTCTGGCGGCCGAGTGGCGCGGCCAGCCGGCATGCTGGCCGCGTGGCCGAAGCAGGGATGCGGAGAGTTGTTGTGGAGGCTGTCGACCAGGTGTGGCTGGAGTCGGTGTTCACCGACGGCCACTTCCACCGGTCCCTCGCGGGCGCAACCATGGCCGTCCGGGACAAGGCCTCCGGCGAGATTTTCGCGGTCGCCGGGCTCGCCGGACCAGCCGACGTCGACGCCGCGGTCGCGGTCGCGACGAGGGCACAGACGGCCTGGCGCGAGCGCACCTATGCCGAGCGGGCAGCGGTACTCCGCGGCGCCGCTGCCGCTCTCGCCGATCGGGCCAAGCAGTTCCGCGACCTCATCGTGCGCGAGACCGGCTGCATCGGCGGCAAGGCTGACTACGAAATCGGCGCCGCGACCAGTGAGCTGATGGAGGCGGCCAGCCTGGCCTCGCGCCCGGTCGGCGAGGTGCTCCCGTCTGGTCACGCCGGCCGGTTCTCGCTGTCTGAGCGCGTCCCGGTCGGTTTGGTTGGCGCGATCACGCCGTGGAACTTCCCGCTTGTGCTCGGCATGCGGGTCATCGCGCCGGCCGTGGCGCTGGGAAACGCCGTACTGCTGAAACCTTCGCCCGAAACGCCAGTCAGCGGCGGGCTGGCCATCGCCGCGCTGTTCGCCGATGCGGGCCTGCCGGCCGGCGTGTTCCAGGTGCTGCCGGGTGACGTAGAGGTTGGCCACCGGCTGGTCACTCATCCCGACGTCGCGATGATTCACTTCACCGGGTCGACGAAGGTCGGTCGACAGATCGCCGCGACGGCAGGCGGCCTGCTCAAGAAGGTCTCACTGGAGCTCGGCGGCAACAACGCGCTAGTCGTGCTTGACGACGCTGACCTGGAGCAGGCCACGATGATCGGAGCCTGGTCGAGCTTCCACTACCAGGGCCAGACCTGCATCACCGCCGGACGGCACATCGTCCAGCGCGCCATTGCCGACGCTTACGCCACCGGACTGGCGGCGCGGGCGGCGGCGATCACCGTGGGCAACACCTTCACCGAAGATGTCGGGCTTGGCCCAATGATCAATTCGAGCCAGCTGGACCGGGCGTCCTCGATGCTGGCCGAGGCCGTCGCCGACGGCGCCAAGGTGATGGCTGGCGGAATTTCGGACGGACCGTACTTCCGCCCGACGGTCGTCCGGGACGTGCGCCCGACATCACGCCTATGGACCGACGAGATCTTTGCGCCGATTGCGCCGATCCTGGTGGTCGACGACGATGACCAGGCCGTCGCGGCGGCTAACGACACCGAGTATGGCCTGGTCAATTCGGTGCTCACCGGTGATCCCTACCGGGGCATCCGGCTCGCTCGGCGGCTGCGCGCCGGCATGGTGCACATCAACGACGCAACGCCGCAGGACGAGGCGCTGGCCCCGTTCGGTGGCATCGGCCAGTCCGGCCTCGGCGGCCGGTCTGGCGGCGACGCCAACATCGAGGAGTTCACCGAGCGGCGCTGGCTGACCGTGACCGACGGGCCAACGCACTATCCATATTGAATCCGACCCCGCGCGCCTCTTTCGCTGCGGCGTGCGACAGCAGACAATTCAGGCACCGCTTCCGGCGATGAAATGCAGCTGAGGAGTAAAGATGAGCGACGCAGCTTCTGTTCCATTCACTGAGACCAAGGCGCCCGAATCGCCCGAGCGGCTGCATCGCGGCGCGCTCAGTCTGATCGACATCTCGGCATCCACCATGGCCAACATCGGCCCGGCCTACAGTTTCTTCTTCGGGTTCGGATTCCTCGTGTTCACCGCGGGCGTCGCCGCACCGCTGACGATCATCGTGGCCGGCATCGCGATCGCCTTGCTGGGCAACACGCTGTCGCAGTTCTCCAGGGCACAGCCGTCCACCGGCGGGTTCATCTCGTTCGTAGGAAAAACGTTCGGCGGCACCAGCGCGGTGACCACAGCCCTGCTGTGCGGCGCCGGTTACATCATCGCGATCTCGTCGGTGCTGGCGATCTCCGGCGGCTTCCTGGCCGATATTCTGCAGTATTACTTCGGCTGGAACGTCCCGTGGATCATCTTGTCGGTGCTGCTGACAGCCGGTGCAACGGTGATGACGATCCGCGGCGTCGGGGTGTCAACCAAGCTCGCGGGGTTCTTCTTCGCCTTCGAGATGCTCGTCCTGATCGTCGTCTCGGTCGCCATCCTGATCAAGAACGGCGGGCATCTCAGCATCGTGCCGTTCGAGCCCAGCCACATCACCAAGGGATTCACCGGCCTGGCGGCCGGCTTCCCTCTGGCCATCTACTTGTTCATCGGCTGGGAAAACTCGGCCGCGCTGGCCGAGGAGACCGGCAACCCGCGCCGCAACGTGCCCAGGGCGGTTTACCTCTCGATCGCCATGATGATCGTGGGCTACGTGCTGTTCGCGTTCGCGACAGTGACCGGCTTCCACTACAACGGCACGGCGCTGGCAAGCTCCTCGATTCCATTCATCTCGGTGGCGCACGACGCACTGGCCGGCTTCGCGTTCTTCGCCTACGTCGCCGGGCTGACGTCGACCATCGGCGTGCTCATCTCGGCCGTGAACTCCCAGGCCAGGCTGATCTTCAACGCCGGTCGTGAGGGTCTGCTGCCGCGGTGGATCGGCAGGGTGCACCCGGTCCGCAAGACCCCGATGAACGCCATCTACGTTTTCGTGGCGATCGCCAGCGCCATCATCCTGGTGTGGGCACTGCTGCATCTGCTCGGCGGCCATAAGCAGAGCGGGAGCATGGTCGCGATCAACTTCTTCGTCGAATCGTCGACGCTGGGCACCATTCTGATCCTGGTGGTGTATTTCCTGGCGAACCTCGCCCTGCCGTTCTATTACCGCAGGTTCCGGCCGGCCGAGTTCAACGTGGTCAAGCACGCTGTACTGCCCGTGCTCGGGATGATCGCCATCGCCGTGCCGGTCTACTACCTGTGCAAGCCTGGCCAGGCGGCGCCGTATGACTGGTTCCCGTACGCGGCACTCGCGATGGTGGTCGTCGCCGTGGTCTACGCCTGGGTACTCAACCGTCGCGACCCTGGACTCGGCGAGCGCGCGGGCTCGATCGTGGCAGATGAGTGATGTGACCGACATCGCCGTCCCGGCAGCCAGCCCGGCGCACCTACGGTCAGCCCATCCGCTGGACCCGGTCAGCGCGACCGAGTACCGGGCCGGGCGGCAGGTCCTGGCGGCCGCCGGGCTGCTGGGCGACGCCGTGCGGTTCGCGTACTACGGCCTCGACGAGCCGCACAAGGCCAACGTCCTGGCCGGCATAGCGCCGGACAGTACGGGGCCCGACCGGCGCCTGCGCGCGTTCCTCATCGACACCGCATCCGGGAAGTCGACGGACGTGGTGGTGTCGCTGTTGCGCCAGGAGGTCGTGCGCAGCCGCGTCCTCGACCCCCGCACTGACGGGCAAATGCCCATCCTCAGCCAGGATTTCGCGGTGACCGAGGAGGCTGTCCGGGCCGACCCGCAGTGGCAGGCCGCGATGGCCAGGCGCGGCCTGACCGACGTCAGCAAGATCCGGCTGTGCCCGCTGACGGCCGGGTCGTTCGGTGTCCCCGACGAGGACGGGCGGCGGATGGTGCGCGTGCTGGCCTTCGTGCAGGCCGACCCGCAGGACTACGCCTGGTCACACCCGGTCGACGGGGTAGCCGCTTACTTCGACCTGATCGAGCGCAAGATCTTCAAGATCGTGGACGAGTTCGATGTGCCGGTCCCGGCCGAGTCGGGCGACTACGTCGACCCCGCCGTCCGCGGGCCGCACCGGACTGATCTGCGGCCGATCGAGATCACCCAGCCGGACGGGCCTAGCTTCACGCTCGACGGCTCGCTGTTGCGCTGGCAGAACTGGTCCATGCGCATCGGCTTCGACGCGCGCGAAGGGCTGACGCTGCACCAGATCAGCATCACCGACGACGGACGGGAGCGGCCGCTCATCTACCGGGCGTCAGTGCCGGAGATGGTCGTGCCGTACGGCGATCCGAGGTTCCGGTACTGGCAGACCTACTTCGACACCGGCGAGTACCTGGTCGGCAAGTGGGCGAACTCCCTCGAGCTTGGCTGCGATTGTCTCGGCGAGATCGCCTACCTGGACGCGACGGTGGCCGACGACTTCGGCGAGCCGACCGTGATCCCGAATGCGATCTGCATCCACGAGGAAGATCACGGGATCCTGTGGAAGCACTTCGACATCTTCACCGGATCGTCGCAGGCCAGACGGCAGCGGCGGCTCGTCGTGTCGTTCTTCACCACGGTCGGGAATTACGACTACGGCTTCTACTGGTACTTCTACCTCGACGGTGCCATCGAGTGCGAGATCAAGATGACCGGGGCGCTGTTCACGGCGGCCTATCCAGGCGGCGACTACCCGTACTCGGCAGAGGTCGCACCTGGCCTTGGCGCGCCAGTACATCAGCACCTGTTCAGCGCCAGGCTCGACATGACCGTGGACGGCCTGGCGAACGCCGTCGACGAGGTCGACCTTGTCGGCGCGCCGGCCGGCCCGGACAACCCGTACGGCAATGCCATCGTGCAGCAGGCGACCAGGCTCGGTACCGAGTCACAGGCCGCGCGACGTGCGGATCCAGACCGCGGGCGAACCTGGCGGGTAGTCAGCACCGAGCAGCTGAACAGGTTCGGCAGGCCGGTCAGCTACACGCTCTACCCCGAGGCAGCGCCCACGCTGCTGGCCGATCCCTCGTCGTCGGTGGCGCTGCGCGCCGCGTTCGCGTCCCACCACCTGTGGGTGACGCAGTACGACCCGGCGGAGCGCTATCCCGCGGGCGACTTTGTGAACCAGCATCCCGGTGGCGCCGGGCTGCCCGCGTTCACCGCCGCTGACCGCGACATCGACGGCACTGACATCGTGCTGTGGCATACGTTCGGGCCGACCCACTTCCCCCGGCCGGAAGACTGGCCGGTGATGCCCGTGGCCCGGTGCGGGTTCGCGCTCAAACCGACCGGATTCTTCGGCCGCAACCCCACCCTGGACGTGCCGCCGCCGGGCGGGCACTGCTGACCAGCCGCTATGGGGGCGACAGCCGCGGTGCGGACAGCCGGGGTATGGTCAGGCCCTCGTCGCCGAACTGCCTGGTGAGGCATAGCCACGCCAGCGCGGCTGCCAGGACGATCAGCGCCAGCGGTGCTAGGTAGTCGTACAGGAGATGGTCCACGTGCACGAGCTCCCGCGGGAGGAGCTTGTTGCTGATGATGCGGCCTGGCAACTGGCCGGCAGCCCCGGTGAGAGCCCTGGCCAGCACGATCCAGTCGAGCCTGGTGGCCGGCATGAGCGCGAGCAGCGGGAAGATCATCACGTCGTACCAGGCATGCTGATGGGGGGACCAGACGAGCCAGGCGAGTGTGACCGCGAGCACGGGCCGGACGCCGGGCAGGCCTGGCGGGCCGGCCGGGAGCCCCCAGAAGAGCAGGCCGAGCAGCACAACGGAAGCCGCCAGCGCGAGCGCCTGCGTGATGGTGGCGCGACCCAGGTACGGCACTACCAGACCAACAAGATGCCACGGCTCAATCAGGCTGGAGCGGCCTGTATCGGCGAGCTGCGATGTTACTGACTGCCAGCCCGCCAGCGCGTAGCCCGTCAGGTCGACGGCAGCGGCACCGAGGACAAGGCCGGCGATGGTGCGTGGCGATCTCCATGCGGCTATCACTAGCCCGAGGCCGAAGAGCCCGTACGGCGCTTTCACGGCGATGGCGAGGCCGATCAGCAGGCCGGCTACCAGCCCGTCCTTGAAGTCAAGGCGCCGGAGCGCCAGCACGCCGAGCAAGCCGAAGATCACGCCGAGTACGTCGTTGTGGCCCCCTGCCATCGCGGCCAGCAGCATCAGGGGGTTGACGGTCCACAGCAGGTGGGCGCGCGCTCGCCGGGTCGCGTCGGACCGGAAGAAGCGGTCGAGCGCGAGAGCGACGGCGAGGAAGGCCAGCGCGTTCCAGACTTTCAGCCAGAAGATGGTCCCGCCGAGGGAATCGCCGACGAACTTAGAGGCCAGATACTCGGTCACCGTTGTCAGTGGCCCGTACGGGGAGTCAGTGTTGCGCCAGACCTTGGGCGCGTAGGCCGCCACCGGATCGCCCGTGCGCTGAAGCTGACCAGGCGACATGGTGTAGGGGTTGTGGCCCAGCGCCGCGATGCGGCCGTGGATCGCGTCATCCACCATGTCGGCGGAGCCGATCGGCGGCAGCACCATGAGCAAGATCACGCCGATCAGGCCGCCGGTGATCAGCAGCCGTGGCCGTGGCCGCCAGCCCCGGCGGACCGCGAGCAGCCCCGCCGCGACGCCGACGGCACCCACCACGACGGCCAGCCAGAGGCCGTACGACACCAACCGCGGTCCTGGATGGTCGCGGGTGAAGAACGGCAGCCCGCCGGCCCGGACAAACGGCAGGGGCGGCTCACCCGCCGACGGGCCGAGAGACGAGATGATCATCATCAGCACCGCGCTGGTCACGATGCCGACTATGGCCAGACCAGGCAGCCACGAGGCAGGCCCCCCGCTAGGCCGGGCCGGCGAAACTATCCCGGCAGGCCTCGCGTCGCTCACGAACACAGCGCCACCGCTGGCCGGCTGGGCGACGCCGCCCTCGCCCCCGTCCGACGGGTGCTCAGTGCTGGGCGGTGGTGGTGCAGGCATGGGTACACGTCCCCGTCGTAACGCTCCCGCAGACTAGCACTCTTCGGCCTAAAAGCACTGAAACGAGGCTATCCGGGCAGACAATAGGTCAGTCGCCGAGTTTAGCGAAGTGTCGAGGGTGCGGTTCCCGGTTCCGCCCCGTCGAGCCACCCATCCTCTCGGGCGTAGTCGAAGAAGGAGACGAAGTACTGGTCGTCCGGTGCTGGCAGCGCCTCGCGGGGGTCGCCGGACCGCGCCGCGGTGACGAGCCAGTCGAGCTCTGGCCCTACCGTTTCCGCGTAGCTGCCTACTGGGACGAATCCGAGCTGCTCCGCCGCGGCCGTGTCGAGGACGAACGGCGGCAAGGTGTTCCACGGGTGATCACCGAGGTCGTCGGGCGCGGAGGTGCCGAGGAGAACCTCGTTCCATGTATGCGCCAGGTGTGCGGCAACGATCCTGGATATCGCCAGCCCGTCTGGTGCGCCTGGGTCAGCACTGTTGAGGATGCGCGTGCCCGGCTGGTCCGCGCAGAACTGCACGAGGGCGGCCAGGTTGACCGCTGCGGTCGGATGGTTGGCGCCGCGGCCGCCACGTGCCAGCAGCAGGTGCCGCCGCCCGTCGAGCACGCGCTTGACGAACACCCACTCACGCGGCCGGGTGCCCCCGATGCCGTGTATCCGCGAGGGCCGCAGGACACTGTCCGCCAGCTGCGAGTCGAGCAGCACGTGTTCGGCAGCCACCTTGTTGGCGCCGTATCCCGCTGCCGAGTTGTAGTCGATGTCGGATGGCGTCATGGTCGGCTGCGCCTCGGTCACCGGACCGGCGAACTCGGGCGGCGCGGCGGAGTTGGAGTGCCGGCCCTGGTCGTCGACGTAGACGGCCTTGCTGGAGATGAAAACCACCGATCCGATGCTGTGCTGGAAAGGGAGCAGCATCCGGACGTGGTCGGCCGTGTATCCCACGCAGTCGACCACGACATCAGCGCCGTCCCGCAGCAGTTCACGGAGGTCCGCGGCGGCGTAGCGATCGGACTGGGCGAACCGAACGCCCGCATCCCGCAGATCCTGCGGAAAGCGAGCCTCCGCCTGCCCGCTCGACGTGACTTCCCAGCCGGAGCAGGCCAGCCTCAGCGCCGCCGCACTGCCTACCTGCCCGTTGCCACCCAGCACGATTGCTCTCGGCACCCAGGCAGCCTAAGCCACCGATCGCGGCGCTCTGCTCGCGGCCGCCGCGGGCTCCGGGAAGGTCGCTTCGGGTGATGCCTTGACGTCCGTGCGGACACAGGGTGATGCTCGGACGAGGCTCCGCCCGCTGGCCGCCATGGCGCGAGGAGCCCGGGCACTACCGGAGGGCCTTGTGTCAGCCAGCGCGATCGCACCCGAACCACAGCACCAGGACAGCGCCGGTGCCGCCACTGCAGCCACAGAAGCCACTGAAGCCACTGCCGCGGCCCATGTGGCAGCCCGCGCAGCAGGTCTGATCGCCGTCGCCGAGGACCTGGCCGGTGAATTCTCCCTGCGGCCACTGCTCGAGCGCATCCTGCGCCGCTGCACCGAGCTGCTCGACTGTCACGCCGGATCAATTTGCAGTGTCGATGAGGCAGCCGGCACGTACCGCAAAGAGGCCGACATCGGCATCGCCTGCCAGTCAGGCGCGGTGTTCCCGCTCACCGAGGGCATGACCGGCGTTGTCGTGGCGCGTCGGGCACCGGTCTGGTTCGCCCGGTACGACCAGGTGCCGGGCGGCCATGTCGCCGCTCATGAGCGGGCCACCCTGCGTGGCGTCATCGGCGTGCCACTGGAGTGGCGCGGGCGGATCATCGGCGCCTGCATCGTCTTCAGCCGCGACGCGAGCCGGCAGTTCGGCCAGGCCGACGCCGATCTGCTGCAGCTGTTCGCCAGGCATGCGGCCATCGCGCTGGCCAACGCCAGGATGCACGAGGCGGCGGAGGATCGGGCTCGCGCCGAGGCGGCGGCCGCCGAGCGCGACCGGCTGCTGGCCGAGCTGAACGACACGCTCGCGCAGCGCCTGGTCAATGTCCAGGTCCACCTTGACAGCGTGCAGCGCGAGCTCGCGGCGAACGCGGTCAGCCAGCCGCCCGGCGAACCGCAGGGCTCAGATAGCTGGGTCAGCGCGGTATCCGACCATCTCGATCAGGCTGCGGCCGCCACGAGGGATGCCATGGTCGAGGCGCGGCAGACGCTGGTCGGGCTGTCCGAGCCGCCAGGCGGGCTGAGTCTCGAGTCCGCCCTGAAGTCGGAGGCGGCCTGGGCCGAGGCAATCGGCCGCCTGGAGGTGCGGCTGGTGACGGCGGGTACGCCGGGACCCGTGGACCTCCGGCTGGCCCGCGAGCTGACCTGGGTAGCCAGGGAAGCCCTGACCAACATCGTCCGGCATGCGGACGCTCACTCCGTCCGTATCGGACTGCTCTACGAGCCGGGCTCGGTATCGCTGCTGGTCCAGGACGACGGCCAGGGCTTCGACCCGGGCTCCGGCTGGCAGGGCCACCAGTTCGGGCTGCGCACCATGACCGAGCGCGCGCGCGACCATGGGGCGAATGTCGACATTGACTCGCTGCCAGGCTGGGGCACGCGGATACGTGCACGTTTCCCCTACCTGCCCAATGAACCGGAACGGGGTGGCCATGGGCTGCGGGTCCTCATCGCCGCGCGGCGCCCTGTGCTGCGCGCCGGCCTGTCCCGGCTGCTCACCTGGACAGAACCAGGAGCCGAGGTGATCGGCGAAGTCGAGACCGGCGATCAGGCGCTGGAAGCCTGTCAGGCCTTGCATCCCGACGTGGCGCTCGTCGATCTCGGCCTGCCCGTCGCTGGCGGTGAGCGGGATGGCAGCCCTGGCACCCGGGCTGGCAGCGGGATAGCGGGCTACCTCCTGGCCGCGGTGCCGGGCCTCGCGGTGGTCGGGCTTTGTGAGGCCGGCGACGATGAGCTAGTCGCCGACGCTGTGCGGGCTGGCGCCCGTGGCTGCGTAGACGTGGGGGCGAGCGGGCCCGAACTCGCGCAGGCCGTCGTAGCGGCCGGGCGCGGGCAGGCCATCCTGTCCGATGTCGTCCTGGACCTGCTGCACCGCGGCATGCGTGCAGATGATCTTCCCGAGCAGCTGACCGACCGAGAGCGCGAGGTCCGCGGCCTGATGGAGCAGGGCCTGCCCGACCGGGCGATCGCGCAGCGGCTTGTCCTGTCGGTCAAGACCGTGGAAAAACACGCCGGGGCAGTGCTGCGGAAGACCGGCGCGCGGAACCGGACCGAGCTCGCCGCGCTGGCCGGCCGATCCCGGCCCAGGTAGGGGAAGTCCTCCCTGTATCTGGGGGGTTCCACCGATCCGGGGCGGGTGCCGCGGCGGTTATGTTCACGTTGACGCCCTATGAGAGGCCACGGACGTGCCTGTCGTTCCGCTCAAAGACATCGTCGACCGCGCGTTCGCCGGTGGTTACGGCGTTCCGGCCATCAACGTGGTCAACGACCTGACGCTGGAGGCAGTGCTGTCCGCTGCCGTGCGCGAGCGCTCGCCAGTGATCGTGCAGACCTCGGTCAAGACGGTGCGCTCGATCGGGATGGACCTGCTGTTCGCCATGTGGGGCGAGCTGACCGCCGGGATCGAGGTGCCGGTCAGCCTGCACCTTGATCATTGTCCGGACCGCGAGTTCATCACCAGCTGCCTGCGCAAGGGCTGGAACTCGGTGCTGTTCGATGCATCCGCGCTCCCGGTACAGGAAAACCAGCGGCAGACGATCGAGGTCGTGGCCGAAGCGCGTTCCTACGGCGCCAACGTGGAGGGCGAGATCGAGGCCATCACCGGTGTCGAGGACGGCATCGGCTCCGATGAAGAGGCTCGGCGCCAGTCGCTGCCGGTGGCGCTCGACTTCATCAGGGCGACCGGCGTCGACGTGTTCGCGCCCGCTATCGGCAACGCGCATGGCGTGTACCGGTCCGAGCCGAAACTCGACGCCCAGCGGGTCTCGGACATCGTGGCGGCGATACCGATCCCGATCGCGCTGCACGGCGGTACCGGCATGACCGACGCTCAGTTCACCGACCTGATCGCGCGCGGCTGCGCCAAGGTCAACATCTCGACAGCGCTGAAAGTCACCTACATGCGGGCCAACCTGACCTATCTGCGCGACGCCGAGGAACGGGACAGCTGGGATCCGCCCTCGCTGTTCGGTGCCGTGCGGGCGGCCGTGATCGAGCTCGCGGCGAGCCATATGCGCAAGTTCGGCAGCGTCGGCATGGCGTGGTGAGTCCGGTGACGGGCGCAGGTGCCGGTGCGCTAGTGCTCGACTGCGACGGCGTGCTGGCTGACACGGAGCGGTACGGGCATCTCGTCGCCTTCAACCAGATGTTCGCCGAGTTCGGGCTGCCGGTGCACTGGAGCGTGGCCGAGTATCAGCGCAAGCTTCACATCGGCGGCGGCAAGGAACGCCTCGCAAGCCTGCTGACGCCAGAGTTCATCGCGGCGGCGCGATTGTCCCCGGACGCCGCTGAGCAGCAGGCCGCGATCTCGGCCTGGCATCGGCGCAAGACCGAGATTTACACCGAGCTCGTGGCCACCGGTGCGGTCCCGCCGAGGCCAGGGATCGCCAGGATCGTCAAGGCCGCGCTGACGTCCGGCTGGCAGGTCGCCGTCGCCTCGACGTCTGCTGAGACCTCCGTCCGGGCCACCTTGAGCCGGGCCGTTGGCGCCGATCAGGCCGCGGCGGTCGCGGTGTTCGCTGGCGACATCGTTCCGCGCAAGAAGCCGGCGCCGGATATCTACCTGCTGGCGCTTGACCGGCTCGGCGTGACAGCGGACGGCGTCGTGGTGATCGAGGACTCCCGTAACGGGCTGGTGGCTGCTACGGCAGCCGGACTGACCTGCGTCATCACCGTGAATGACTTCACCGCCGGCGCGGACTTCAGCGAGGCCGCGCTGGTGGTGTCTTCGCTCGGTGACCCTGGCGGCGAAGCCATCTCTGTGCTCGTCAATCGAAGCCAGGCTCGGCCTGGAGACTGCATAACCCTCGCCGACCTGGACAGGATCATGCCCCGCAACCTCAGCCCGCGAAACTCTGGAGCGCTCATGCCAGTAGCAAGCTTCGGCGACGTCGAGGTCGTCGTGCACACGATAGCGGAGGTAGCCGTCGGCAACGAGAAGTACTTCGGAGACCTGGACGCGGTCGTGGGCGACGGAGACTTCGGCTACTCAATGGCGCGCGGTTTCGAGCTGGTCCTGCAGGACTGGGACGGCTTCGACCGGACCGACATCGGCACGTTCCTGAAGAAGATCGCCGTCGTCATCACCAGCCGTATCGGCGGGACCTCTGGCCCGATCTGGGGCACCGCCTTCCTGCGGGCCGGCGCGGCCGCGGGTGCCGTAACCGAGCTTCCAGCCGACCAGATCGTGGCGATGCTTCGCGCTGCGACCGACGGCATCAAGGCTCGCGGCCGCTCCGACGTTGGCGACAAGACCTTGCTCGATGCGATCGTGCCGGCCATCGACACGCTCGAGGAGCGGATCGGCCTGGGCCACGACGCGGTAACCACGCTTCGGGCGGCCGCTGACACCGCGCGCGAACGGGCCGAGGCCACCAGGACCATGCAGGCCATGCGGGGACGGGCCAGCTATACCGGCGAGCGCAGCATCGGCACGCTCGACGCTGGCGCAGTCGCCGTCGCAGTGATGTTCGAAGCACTTGCCGATAAGTGGCGGGACCGAGACGACGGGTCCGCAGAACCGGAGGTAGTGGCAGATGAAGAAGTTCGTTAACGACCCCCAGCAGTTCGTACCCGAGATGCTCAAGGGCATCGCGCTGGCCAACCCCGACACCCTCAGGTACGTGCCTGAGTACAACCTCATCATGCGCACCGACGCGCCGAGCGACGACAAGGTATCGGTCATCCAGGGATCCGGGTCAGGGCACGAGCCCGCCCACGTCATGATCGTCGGCAAGGGCATGCTCGATGCTGCCTGCCCGGGCGATGTCTTCGCCGCCCCGCCAATGGACTACGTGCTGGAGACCAGCAAGCTGCTCAACTCGGCTAAGGGCGTCCTGCACATCATCAACAACTACACCGGTGACCGGATGGCGTTTGAGATGGGCCAGGAAATGGCCGAGGCCGACGGCATCACCATCGGCACGCTCATCGTCGACGACGACGTCGCGGTGAAGGACTCGACCTACACCGTCGGCCGCCGCGGCGTGGCCGGGAACTTCTTCGTCATCAAGGCCGTCGGCGCCGCATCTGAGCAAGGGGCTGGCCTCGACGAGCTGATCCGGATCGGCAACAAGGTCAACTCGGTGACCAGGACGATGGGGATGGCCCTGACTTCCTGCACGCCGCCTGCCAAGGGCTCGCCGCTATTCGAGCTCGGCGACGACGAAATGGAGATGGGGGTCGGCATTCACGGCGAGCCCGGGCGCAGGCGGGAGAAGCTGGCGAGCGCCAACGCGATCGTGGACGAGCTGCTCGAGGCTGTCGTCAGTGACCTGCCGTTCAGCCAGGGCGACGATGTGGCGCTCATGGTCAACGGCCTGGGCGGCACTCCGATCAGCGAGCTGTATTTGCTCTACGGGTATGCGCATGAGCAGCTGGCGAAGCGCGGCATCCACGTGCGGCGGAACTACGTCGGGGAATACTGCACCTCGCTGGACATGGCCGGCACGTCGATTACCCTCAGCCGCCTCGACGACGAGATCACCGGGCTGCTGGCGGCACCGGCCGAGATAGCGATCAGGACGTTCTGACCGCGGACTGGGATCTCCTTATGCGGGCCGGCTGATGGCCGCCGGCCTGCTCGAGGTGTCCTGAGGGCTGGCGAGGTCTGCGGCTTCGAAGCGGCGGCCTCCTGCCCCCCGTAGGGCTAGCCGACGTCGCGGCGCAAGAGATCCTCGTCGGTCTCGCGCCGGATCAGCGGCCAGGCCCGGCCGTCGCGTACAGCGATGACGGGCGGCCTGGCCACATGGTGGTAGTGAGATGCCATGGCGAACTGGCGCGCACCGGTGCCGGGAACTGCGAGAAGGTCGCCGGGGCAGATGTCGCCGGGCAGGTAGGCGTTGCCGACAAGCACGTTCCCGGCGTCGCAGTAGCGCCTGACGACGGTCATGGGCTCGGTCTTGCTGGCGGCGGGGTGTCCGATCCGGACGATGTCGTGGCGGCTGCCGTGCAGAGCGCGCTGCGCGCTGTCGCCCATGTCGCCGTCCACCACGACACAAGTGCGAGCACCGTGTTTCACCGAGAGCACGCGGTACAGCGTGACCCCAGCCGGACCGACAATGGCGCGACCCAGCTCGACGGTGAGGCACGGGACTGCGATAGCGCGCGCCGCGCATGCCTGCTCGACGGCGCTGGTCAGCCGGTCAGCGAAGGCAGCGATGTCCGGACTGTGATCGCCAGGTCCCGACGGCGCTGCCTGACCGCTGCCGAGGTGCATTTCCGGCAGACCGCCGAACCGGGCCGTGAAGTCGACTAGGCGCCGGGCGGCCGCCTCGAGGCGATCCGAACCGGTGCACGGCGATCCGATGCGGGCATAGATGCCGACTAGTTCCAGCCCGGGCTGACGGACGATCCGGCGCGCAACCTCGGCGGCGGCCGCGCCATCGGTAACCCGGACGAGAACCCGCTGACGCAGGCCAGCCAGCGCGGCAAGCTGCGCGACGTCGCTCGGGGAATCGACGACGACCCGGCCGACGCCATAGTCGAGCGCGGCAGACAGCTCGCTCGCCGTCTTGGCGGAGCCGTGGAGCAGGATGCGCCCGGCGGGGAAGCCGGCCGCTCCGGCAACCACAAGCTCGCCTTCAGAGCAGGCGTCTAGCGACAGGCCTTCCTCGGCGATCCAGCGGCCGATCGCGCGGCACCAGAATGCCCCGGCAGCGTAGGCCACCTCGTGCTGCGCCAAAGCCTTGACGTATTCGCGGCAGCGAACCCGTACATGTTCCTCATCAAGAACGCACGCGGGAGTACCGAATCGCTCAGCGATCTCGGTCAGCCGGACGCCCCCGACGGAGACCGCGGGCTGGGCGGTGAGGGGCCAGCTGGTCATCGGCCGTCCAAGAGCACGCGGTGCAGCACCAAGGTGGTCGACGTCTTACCGCCCGCCTCGCGGAGCTGTGCCACCATGTCGTCGAGATCGGCGAGACTCCGGCACGAGAGCCGCACCTCAAAGTCATCGTCGCCCGCCAGCCGCCAGGCTTCCGCGACGCCTGGCCCGCCGCGCAAGCGCGACTCGAAGTCGTCCGGGTCCGCTCCGGCCATCATCTGAATCCGCACCAGTGCGTGCAGCGCCACCCCGTGCTGCCCGGCATCGCCGTAGGCAGTACCGCGGGTCACGCCGGTACCGAACTCGGGAAGTGCGTGGCAAGCAGGCCGGGATCGACCTGGATCCGGGTAACGCCGAGTGGTTCGAGCATCTCCCTCATGGCGGGCTCGCTCAGGCGTATCCATGGCTGGCCCGCTCCCATGACGCTCGCCAGGCGACCTTCGCTGGTGAACGCGACGCCGACGGGCTGTCCGGTAGGCAGCCGGCCGCACTGGATAGACGCAATTCCGGATCTCGTTCGCACCGGCACGACCAGCAAACTCACCGTGTCCATAGACAACGACGGTAGATCGTGATCAGGCATCACAATGCGGCCTATGCACGGCCCTAACGGTCTGCGTCCGATCCCTAACAAGACGCTGACGCGCCGGGGCCGCCGAGAACCCTGCGGCGTCGTATCTTCCCCGGTGCACGATCGGTGACGGCGGCCGCAACTCCCCCCGGCTGACGTTAGCCACAATGGCATGCGAGAAATCCGCTAAATTTATTCTGGTCTCGGCTTTCGATAATGGCGCATTGGCCATATCGCGTGGGACACTTGTTAAGTCGAACTGCTGCGCCTGGCCGGCGGAGGGGGATGCAGTGGTCGCAAGAGCCGCGCCCCGCATGGGCTCGGACCAGAGCACTGCCGCGCCCACGGGTGCCGGCAGTCCTACTGCGCTGCGCATCGTGCTTGGCGCCCGGCTGCGCCGGCTGCGCGAGGCGAAACGAATTTCGCCCGAGGAGGCCGGGTACGTCATCCGCGCTTCTCACTCGAAAATCAGCAGGCTTGAGACCGGCCGGGTGAGCTTCAAGGACCGCGACATCGTCGACCTGCTGACGTTATACGGCGTCACCGACGAGTCCCAGCGGGAAGAAATCCGCGGACTCGCCGCCCGCGCCAACAATCCTGGCTGGTGGCATGACTACTCCGACATGCTGGCGACCTGGTTCGAGGATTATCTCGGCCTCGAGGAGGCCGCAGTCGAGATCTGCACGTATGAGGCCCAGTTCGTACCAGGCCTGCTGCAGACCGAGGACTACGCCAGCGCCGTCATATTGCTGGAGTACTCGAACCCCAAAGAGATCAGCCGCCGGGTCAGCCTCAGGATGGCCCGCCAGGCCATACTCTCCGGGCCTGACCCGACCAGCCTGTGGGCGGTACTCGACGAAGCTGCGCTGAGGCGGCCGATCGGGGGCGTTCGCGCGATGCGAGCCCAGCTGGAGCATCTCATCGAGATGGCACAGCAGCCCAACGTCACGATCCAGATCATGCCGTTCACGTCGGGCGGTCACGCCGCGGCGGGCGGCTCATTCAGCGTCCTGCATTTCGCCGAGATCGACCTGCCCGATGTGGTGTACCTGGAGCAGCTAGCAAGCGCCCAGTACCTAGACAAGCAAGATGTTGTCGGCACGTACGTTGAAGTACTGGATCGCCTGCGCGTCGAGGCGGCGACCCCGGCGGACAGCCTCGAGACGCTGCAGGCGAGGCTCCGCGAAACCTGAGCGCGTCTTGACAGGCGCGGTTGGCGCACGTAACGCTGCCCTCATCCCGACATCGGAGCCTGACCCTAGCCAGGGAGTGCATCATGGCCAACGGCGAGTCTGCGGTGGACACCGACGTCCTCGTGGTCGGATCCGGGCCAGGCGGCGCCGGCGCCGCGCTCTTCCTGGCCACCTACGGCACCCGGACTCTCGTAGTGACCAGGTACGGGCAGCTGTCGGACACGCCCCGAGCGCACATCACCAACCAGCGCACCATGGAGACCCTACGGGACATGGGCCTGGAGCAGCGGCTGATGCGCGAGGCCACGCCCTGGGAATACATGGGCAATACGACCTTCTGCACCAGCCTGGTCGGCGACGAGCTAGGCCGGATTCCGTCCTGGGGCACCGACACTCGGCGGCACGCAGACTACGAGCTTCAGAGCCCGTGCACCATGCTGGACGCGCCACAGACCATCACCGAGCCGCTGATGATGCAGGCCGCCCAGGCCCGTGGCGCTAAGGTGCGCTTCGACACCGAGTACCTCTCGCACGTGCAGGACGAGGCCGGCGTGACCACCCAGGTCAAGGACCGGCTGACTGGCGCGGTCTACGCGATCCGGTCGAAGTATCTCGTCGGCGCGGACGGGTCTCGCAGCACTGTGGCGGCCGACCTCGGGCTGCCCTTCGAGGGTCCCGGTGCCGTCGGGGGCGCGCTGCATGTCATTTTCGAGGCCGACCTGAGCCGCTTCGTCGCGCACCGCCCATCTGTCCTGTACTGGATGCTGCAACCGGGCGCCGAGAAGGAGGGCGTCGGGCTCGGCGTACTGCGGATGATCAAGCCATGGCATGAGTGGATGCTGATGTGGGGCTACGAGGCTGCGGCCGGGCCGCCTGAGATCACTGACGAGTTCGCGCGCGAGCTGGCTGTGCAGCTGGTCGGAACTGACGACTTCGAGATGCGGGTTACCTCCCGGCTTCCCTGGACGGTGAACCACCACTTCGCGACCGTGCTCGCCAGTGGCCGGGTGTTCTGCGTCGGCGATGCCGTCCACCGGCACCCGCCGACCAACGGCCTGGGATCGAACACCTCGATTCAGGACTCATACAACCTGGCCTGGAAGCTGCACGCCGTCCTCCAGGGCTGGGCGGCGCCGTCGCTGCTGGAGTCTTACAACGTCGAGCGGGCTCCGGTGGCTCGCCAGATCGTCGAGCGTGCCAACCAGAGCATCGCCGACACCGGGCGCATCGTTGCGGCCCTGGACGTGGACGACACCTCGGACGTCGCCAAGCTGAACCAGCAGCTAGCGCTCCGCGTAGCACCCGGTCCGGCGGGCGAGAAGATTAGGGAGAACCTCCGCGAGGCCATCGCCTACAAGGCCTACGAGTTCGACGCGCACGGGGTGGAGCACAACCACCGCTACGCCTCGTCGGCTGTCATTCCGGACGGCACCGCCATGCCGGCCTTCACTCGCGACCCGGAGCTTTACGCTCAGCCCACGACGTGGCCGGGCGCTAAGCTCCCGCACACCTGGGTGACGCGAGCCGGGCATCGCGTCTCGACGCTGGACCTGGCCGGCCACGGCGCTTTCAGCGTCTGGACGGGAATCGGGGGCCGGGCCTGGCTCGACGCCGCAGCCGCCGTCACGGACCGGACCGGCCTCCCCATTACCGGAGTCTCGATCGGCCCTCGCGAGCCCATCGAAGACCCCTACGGCACCTGGGCGGAGCTGCGCGAAATTTCCGACGGCGGCGTCCTGCTGGTCCGCCCCGATCTCTACATCGCCGCTCGCCACGCCAGCTCCGCGGACTCTGCCGAAGCCGCGGCTGCATGGCTGACCCGGACGCTTAACTCCGTCCTGGGCACCGCCGCTCCGTCCTCATGAGAGCCAGCCGGGTCCGCGCACGGACGCACGAGCGTGACGATCTGCCGCCGTCGGCGGGCATTGCGCCGCAGCCGGAGTTGACACGCCACAGCCTGGCGCGGTGAGCTAGACGCGCCCGGTCCAATTACCCCCAAGATCGGTGTTATGCCTTGGTCATTCTCGTCGCGATCGTCGTTGGCGTGCTGGTATGGCATGGAACGCGCGCCAATCAGGCCCGGCTGGGCATCCGCTCGCGTCGCGGGCAGATCAAAACCATGTGGCGCGAGATCCGGACGTTCGTGCTGCGGGGCATCGTCGTGCTGATCGTGTTAATCCTCCTTCTGCTCGTGGCTCTGAAGCACTGACCGGGCGCGCTGGCGCAGTCTGGGCGATCAGCATCACAACCAGGACGTTAGTCAACATCGGCTGCGAATTGCCGATTGAAGAATGAGAATCTGACTCATGACGTTACGTACTGGTTGGATTGCACAGAGTGAGGAAGGCGAGTTGGACCGCGTGTGGGAGCGCCTGACCAGGCCCATCCCGGACGGCGCCATCGCCGGGGACAAGGCCGACTGGGACGGCATAATCTTCGAGATCGCAGAGGCAGCCGAGCACAGGAGCGCAAGAGTGCCGGGACGGCATGCCCGGCGAACTGCCACCTGACCAGCCGCCGACGCCGGCGGGCAGTTACAGCGGGACTACCTGAGTGTCGAGGGTGACCCGGTCGACTATCAGCACATGACGGTTGTGCAGCGGCCTCCAGCCGGGCTGTGGCCAGCCCGAACTCGCCACCACGACCGCATCGCTTGATGCCCGGTAGGCGAGATCGAAGTAGGCCGCGATAACGTCCGGCTGGTCGTACCCGGCCAGCCGCAGCTTGGCCTCCGGCACCCGAGACCGGTGATACCAGCTGAGCGCATAGAGCCTGTCAGGAGCGAGCAGGATAGCGTTCAGGCTGTTCGGCTCGAATCTGCCCTCGATGTCGACCGCGGCTGACGCTAGCGCGGCGACCATATCCCCGCCATTCGCGGCGAGCCGCGACATGATCAGCAGGAAGTACCGCTCACTGTCTGTGGTACCGCCAAGCTCCTGCTCCCATTCTGACGGCAGCATCTCGCCCAACCGGTCTTGCGGGTGGATGGCGCCATTATGGGCGAGCACATGCTGGCCGTACCGGAACGGGTGACAGTTGCTCTCGCTGACCCCCAGACCAGGGGTGGCCCACCGCAGATGGACGAGCCCGAGGTCGCCAAGCTGCGTGCGAGTCAACTTGTCGAACCAGGGCTCGAGATCGGCGCGTGCGGGCGACTTGCGGATGACCGGCTGGCTGCCTTCGTACCAGGCCATCCCCCAGCCGTCACCATGGAGTGCGCATAGGCCGGCGAAATCGCTGAGGCCGCCGACGCCGATCAGATCTTCCAGAGAGGCCTCACTACGCGAGCAGTAGCCGAGCAGTCGGCACATATGACCCCGTTCCCTAGAGGAATTTGCCCATCCCGCCGGCAACATCGATCGATGGATGTAGCTCAGCCGACTTCTCTTGACAGTCGATCTTACAAATGTAAGAATCCTGCCAGGCAGGGTTTACACAGGTAACTTCGCATCCCAGCGTAACTCACATTGCGAAGTTCTACGACGTGTTGGCTGGCACATGGCATCTGTCTCCGCGCCACTGGCGAGACTGACCGAGGTCTTCTCGGTGGCACCGCCGCAGGTCGAGGCAGATGATCTCGACCTGGCGCTGCTGCGCGCGCTGGCCACAGATGCGCGCCAGTCCCAACGCGCGCTCGCTCGACAGATAGAGATGTCGCCGCCCGCGGTGGCCGACCGGATCGCCCGGCTGGAGCGCAGCGGCGCGATTCGCGGCTACCGGGTGGATGTGGACTGGGCAGCGCTCGGCTACCCCGTCGTTGTCTATCTCGCGGTAACCGCCGGGCCCGGCATGGACCTGAGCGACATCATCAAAGCGATCCAGTCGCTACCAGAAGCGCAGGACATGAGCGTGGTCACCGGCGGTCTGGACCTGCTGGTCCGACTCCGCGTCCGCGACCACGCGCACCTGCGCGAGCTGCTGCTAGCCGAGATCTTCCAGATCAACGGCGTCCAGCGGACCGAGACCTTCCTCTCGCTCGCCGATGTCGAACCCGACAATTTTACTGCCGCGATGCTGGAGCAGATGATCCAGCGCCGCAGCAAGGCCAAGAAGGACTGACAGGCCCGGCCACGCAAAGCGCGCGAGCCGACCCTTCGCCGTCGGCGACGAGCCGCGGCACCGGATTCCCGCACCGGATCGGAGGACGGCCAAGTGACAAGCAGAAGCCAGGATGGCAGGCGGCACGACGTCAGCGGTGTAGGTCAGCCTGGCTTCGTGACCAGGCACGGCCTGTACACGCCGGAGCAAGCCGCTGAGGCTGAGGCGGTCGCAGGCAAGATCCGCGAGCTTGGCCTGCGCACCGTCCGGCTGATCGTCGTCGATCAGCATGGCATGCCGCGCGCTAAAGCGCTGTCGCCAGAGGTGGCGATCGCCGCGATGGCAAATGGCCTCGATTTCTCCGGTGCCATCTACAGCCTCGACACCGGCAATCAGGTGTTCGTGCCGGCCTTCGCCGCAGGCGGCGGGTTTGGCATTGCGGAGTTCACCGGCTTCCCCGACGTCGTGCTTGTGCCCGACGCGGCGTCGTTCCGTGTCCTGCCATGGGCCGATCGGACCGGCTGGATGCTATGCGACGTGTATTTCTCCAACGGTCAGCCGATGCCCCTCGATGGCCGCGGGCTTCTGCGCCGGTGCCTGGCCGATCTCGCCGACACCGGGCACGACTATCTGGCGGGAATCGAGGTCGAGTATTACATCGTCAAGGTCGACTCCGAGCACATCATGCCGGAGAATGCCGGCTTCACCGCGCCGCCGCCGCTGGTGAGCGTGTTCGAACGCGGCTATCAGTACCTGTCCGAGGTCCGGCTGGACAGCGTGGCTAGCACGCTCGAGGCGATACGCGACGGGCTGTCCGCTCTTGGGCTGCCGCCGCGCGCGATGGAGGACGAGTGGGGACCCGGTCAGATGGAATTCAGCTTCAGCCCCATCGGCGGACTTGCAGCCGCGGACGCCGTGGTGCTATTCCGGTCGGCGGTTAAGCAGATATGCCAGCGCCGCGGCCTGCTCGCTACCTTCATGTGCCGGCCGGCGCTGCCGAACTTCTTCCCCTCCGGCTGGCACCTGCATGAGTCGCTGCTATCCCGGCAGGACGGACGCAATGTGTTCGCCAGCGAGGTCGACTTCCTGTCTGGCGTCGGCCGCCAGTTCGTAGCCGGGCTGCTGGACCATGCGCTCCCGATGGCTGTGTTCGCCACCCCCACGGTCAATGGCTATAAGCGGTTCCGGCCGTACTCGTTCGCTCCCGACCGGGTGTGCTGGGCCCTGGAGAACCGCGGTGCGCTGGTCCGGGTCCAGGGCGCGCCCGGCGACGCCAATAGCCATGTTGAAATGCGAATGGGCGAGCCGGCCGCGAACCCGTACCTTTACATGGCCGCCAACGTGGCCGCAGGCATGGACGGGATGAGCCGCGAACTGGACGCACCGCCGCCGGTTGAGGCCGACCCTTACGCCTCGGACAACACCCCGCTCCCGGCGTCGCTGGCCGAAGCTCTGGACGCGCTGGAACGGGACGAATTCTTCCGCAAGGCCTTCGGCGACATTCTGGTCGACTACCTGCTGCAGATGAAGCGCTCGGAGGTTGCCCGGTACGAAGCGGCAATTGCCGAGAACCCGCCGCCCGACGGGCAGGACGTCAGCGACTGGGAGATGCGCGAGTACTTCGAGTTCTACTGACCAGGGCGAGACGAGGAGGGCCTGCGCCATGACCTTGCAGCACATCGTGCTGTTCAGCTTCCCCGCCGACCTCAGCGAGGAGGAGGCTACCCAGATGCGGGACATGGTGGCGTCCTGGCCCACGCAGATCGGCCTCATGACCAGATGCCGACTCGGCACTGACCTCACTGGGGCGCGTAACCGCGGCTACGGCTATCTCCTGTATACGGAATTCCCGGACGTGCAGTCCATGCATTCCTATCGGGCTCATCCGGTGCACGTGGAGTTCATGAACTGGCTGGCGGCACGCGCCTGCACGCCTCTTGCTTTCGACTACGTGCTCGATGAGCAGACAGTGCTGATGACCGAGTCAGACGACAGGGACGGCCTAGGTAGGGCACCGTCGTCACGTGCCGAGGCCGCAATGACAGATGAGGCAGTAGTTCCGGACCCGGACTAAGAGAGGACCGCAGCCATGGCCAAGACCAGTCCCGACTTAATTGTGGGCGCCGCGAGCGGCGAGCTCGCACACGGCTCACTGCGCTTGTGGGATGCGATCGCGATTTCGGTGTCGGTGATCGCACCCGGCATGGCGATGCTACTGAACGTCAGCGGCGTCTCCGTAGTGGCCGGCGGTTCGACGCCGCTGGCGTTCCTGCTGGGCGGCGTCGCTTGCCTGGCCCTGGCGTTTGTCGTCATCGGGTTCACCCGCCGGATGGCCGCGGCCGGGTATGCCTACACCTATGCCAGTCGCAGCCTTGGCAAGGAAGCCGGGTTCATGGCCGGGTGGCTGTACTTCTTCGGATTCATCTGCTTCGTCCCCATGACCATGTCCGGCGTCGGATTCCTCGCTGCTGACTTGCTCAAGGTCAGCCCGAAGCTGTGGATCTTGTTCTTCTTCATCGGCATGGTCCTGTTCCTGGTCTTGTCCGTCATCAGGATCAAGGTCACCACGCGGGTACAGCTAATCGTGGGCATCGCGACCGTCGCCATCATCGTGCTCATCGACCTGATCACCACAGCCAAGGGTGGCAGCCACGGCCAGGCATTGAGCGCCTTCAGCTTCAGCCACACCAACTCCGGCGGTTTTAACGGCGTCTTCTACGGCATCATCTTCGGCGTTACCTCCTACATAGGGTTCGAGACCGCCGCCGACTTCGGCGAGGAGACCGCGCACCCGCGCCGCTACATCCCGATCGCGGTTCTCGTCGCGACCCTGTTCGCCATCATCTTGTACCTGTGGACCACCTACTCGATCACGATCGGCTACGGCGTCAACAACGGCGTCAAGATGGGTAATGACCCGGTGGCCCTCAAAACCACCGCGACCACCTTCGTCGGCTCCTGGCTCGGCACCCTGGCCGAGATCGGCGGCATGTGCGCCGCATTCATCGTGTGCGTCGCTTGTGCAACCGCGGCAGCCCGCACGCTGTTCGCGATGGGCCGCGAGGGAGTTCTGCCCGCCGCCTTCGGCAAGACGCACCCGACATTCAAGACGCCCGTCAACGCCACAATCGCGGTCACCGTGCTCGCCATCCTGATGGCGCTGCTGATGGGCTACCCGCTCTCCGACAGCGCCTTCGGCCAGCCCCTCTCTAACTACTACTTCTGGGCAACCACCGGCACACTGCTGATCATCGTGGTGTACATCATGATCTGCATCGGCGGCATCGTGTACTTCTGGAACACTCGAGCCTCCCGGAACTGGAACCCCCTGGTGCACGTCGGCATCCCGGCCGTCGGCGCCGTGGTCTTCGGCGCCGCACTCTACGGATCGATCCATCCGGCCCCGCCAGGAATATTGCGATGGACCCCATACGTAGCAGTCGTCTGGCTGCTTGCGGGCATCGGCGTGCTGTTGTGGCTGCGTGCCCGGCGTCCTGACTCGGTGGCCAATATCGGCTCGATCCTCGGCGAGGAGGGCGGTGTCGAAGCCGCCGTGCTTGACACCTGACTCGCATTCCCCGGAGCCGTTGCGTGGCTGGCTCGTCCGCGCGGGCCAGCCAACGTTAACCGGCAATAACCAACTGGATGCTGATGGGCAGTGTCTGGTGGCAGCGTCTGGTGGCAGCGTCCGGGACCACGGCCTGCTCAGCGGACTTCCGCCCGGCGGCGTTCAGCACCGCACGGACTATCCTGCCGTGAGCACCGCAGCGGCACAGATTGCCGTCGAGAGCTTCTCGCACTTGCTGGTCGGTCGGGGCTGGGTGGTCCCGCAGGAGCCCGCCGCCGCAGGACAGCCCTTCCACGGTGGTGACAGGGGTGTTCACGGCTGACACCGGCACGTCGCAGGACGACCGCGCGTAACCGTCGATGAGCACGATGCACGCCCCGCGCCGTCCCGGCCGCAGCCGAACTTCGCCCCGGCCAGGCCGAGGTCCTGGTGGAGCATGCTGAGCAACGGCGTATCCGGTTCGCACGTCACGTTTCGGCGCGCACCGTTCACGGTCAGCCGGAACTCGGTGTCCGTCATGCGCTCCTCCTGTCCGCGGGCTGCACGCGTCAATCGGGATTTCTCCATCTCCCTGCTGCGCACCGCCCAGCGCAACGTGCCGTCACGCTGGGCGGGAGTCCGCAATGTCGATCCGTGGTTGCCGGTGGCGCCGGAACGCTGCGTTTCGGGCGCGGCGCCGGGCTGGCCGGCTCAGACCGCTGCCAGTGCCTCGGATTTGGTCACGGGCCGGCCGAGGCCGCCGAATTCGTGCAGGTCGCCGTACATCTCGATGCGGATGGACTGGTCCAGGCCGCCGACGCGGACAGGTTCGAAGCCAGCCGTGCGGATCAGCTCAGCGACCAGGTCGCCTGCGGCGTCATCGTCGGCGGCGTAGAACAGCACCGCCCGGTCGGGCGCGCGCCGCGCGGCCGCCGCCAGCGTGGGGGCCGACAGGGTGCCGAACGCCTTGACCAGCCGGGCTCCGGCTGGCAGCAGCCCGGCGAGGATCTGGCCCGAGGACTCCTGCTCCCCGATGACCTTGCGGTAGCCACCGGATCCGTCCGGGCCGACCGGGTTGCTCGGGTCGATAATGATCTTGCTCGCGAGCCGGTCGCCGTACTGGGCGATGAACTCCCGGAAGTCGGGGAGCCACACGGCGACCACGAGCACGTCGGCGCGTCCCACAGCCTCATCGACGGTCACTGCTTCGGCGTGGCCGTCGAGGCTGGCTGCGAGCTTCGCCGTGGCTTCCACGTCACGGCCGGCCAGCAGAATGTCCTGGCCGCCGGCCGCGAAGTGCCCCGCGAGCGTGCCGCCGATGGTGCCGGTGCCGATGATGGCAACGGTGCTGTCGGAAATGGTCATCTTGATCTTCCTTTCGTGAGGTGGATTTCTGCTGCACAAAATCGGCGACGGCTAATAGGCACGCGTTCGCTACCAGCTAGACCGTGCGGCTGGGGTGACCCGGTCATCGCGCCCGCTCCGGGCCAGGCTCGGCCTGTGCCGCGGCGGCTACCCGGTCGTCGTGCGCCGCGGAAGGCGTGCGTACCTGGCGCAGCGGCCCGCTACGGAACAGGATGCCCCCGATGACCGCGCCGCCAGCGAAGATGGCGGCGGTCCACCAGAACGCAGTGTCATAGCCGTGAGCCAGTGCGAGCCCGGTCACGGCCGGGCGGCCGATCAGGCGGGCCGCGGCGATGTTCGCGGCCAGGTAGGAGGCGACGGCACTGGCGAAGATGGTGTTCAGCAGCGACGTGCCGACGGAGGCGCCGAGTTGCTGGCCGACGGTGACGGTCGCGGACGCCACCCCCGCGTCCTGCGGCGCCACGCCATAGGTACCGGTGTTGATCGCCGGCGCGATCACCAGGCCGAGGCCGATTCCGGCCAGGATCATCGGACCGAGCACGCCCGCGCCATAGCCGGTGTGCGGGCCCAACTGGGCCAGCCAGACCGCCCCGCCTGCTGCCGCCGTGAGCCCGAAGGCGACCAGCGGCCGGGGCCCAACCCGGGGCATCAGTGCGATCGTCGACAAATTGGACGCGAGTATCAGGCCGGCGCTCAGCGGCAGGAACGTCAGCCCGGTCACCAGGGGCGAGTAGCCCAAGCCCTGCTGCAGGTAGTAGGTCAGGAACAAGAAGGTCCCGAATAGCCCCGCGGAGGCGAAAAGCATCGACAAGTAGGCGCCCCCACGGTTGCGGTCGAGTACCACGCGGGGTGGCAGCAGCGGGTGAGCAGCGCGCCCCTGCCACAATGCGAACAGGACGCCAAGCACCACGCCGGCTGCCAGGAACCCGTAGGTGGACGGCGCTGACCAGCCGTGCGAAGCCGCGTTGGAGAAGCCGTACACCAGGCAGAACACGGCGCCGGACACCAGCAGCACGCCCGGGATGTCCAGCCTCGGCTTGGCCGGGGATGACTGGCGCTGCAGCAGCAGCGCACCCCCCACGAGCGACACTCCGGCGAAGATCAGGTTCACGTACAGCGTCCACCGCCAGGACAGGTACTGGGTCAGAACGCCGCCGAGCAGCAGGCCTATTGCCCCCCCGGCCCCGGCGATGGCCCCATAGATGCCGAAAGCCCTGCCGCGGTCCTTTGGCTGTGTGAACGTAGTGGTCAGCAGCGACAGCGCCGAGGGCACCAGCAGGGCTGCGAACGCGCCCTGACACGCCCGAGCCGATATCAGCATCGTGAAGTTCACCGACGCGCCGCCG